>NZ_BSQC01000099.1:0-201 GCF_030268145.1 Brucella sp. NBRC 12950 | reverse complement strand
TCTGGCCAACCTGCCAGTCATTTGGTGCATAGCCCGCATCAACTGCCGCACGGCTGGCACCGACTGCTGCACCAAGCTTGTCGGCAACAGGAAGGATCACTTCCTCAAACTTCTCCGACGAACCAAGCGCACGACCGCCCGAGATGATGATCTTGGCAGAAGTCAGTTCCGGACGATCACCACCCGAAAGCTTGTTTTCAA
>NZ_BSQC01000098.1:0-220 GCF_030268145.1 Brucella sp. NBRC 12950 | reverse complement strand
TAACCGTTCCGAGCTTCGACCAGAGCGGCTTCACATTGCGGACCTTCTTGAGATCCTTGCCGATAGCGCTGTTACGCCAGCTGTTTTCGATTTCAATCGGCTCATCATTGGCACGACCAGCGGCCAAAGCTTCCGCAATCTTGTCGGCAGCAAGGATGCCCGACAGAACTGCGTTATGACTGCCCTTGATGCGGGGAACGTTGACGAAGCCAGCCGAACA
>NZ_BSQC01000097.1:0-232 GCF_030268145.1 Brucella sp. NBRC 12950 | reverse complement strand
AGAAACACTGACGAAAGACGATCAAAGGTCAGCACACCATCCGGCTTCGGATAATCGATCTTCTTGTGCTTTGCTGCTGGCTCAAGGCTTTGCGCATCGTTCTTCCCATGCTTCAGCGTACCAAAGAATGAGAAGCCAAACAGCTGATTGGTCCACATATCAAGACCACCGAGAGCAACACCCATAACCGTTCCGAGCTTCGACCAGAGCGGCTTCACATTGCGGACCTTCT
>NZ_BSQC01000096.1:0-239 GCF_030268145.1 Brucella sp. NBRC 12950 | reverse complement strand
GCACCCGATCCCATTCCGAACTCGGCCGTGAAACGCTCCAGCGCCAATGGTACTTTGTCTTAAGACACGGGAGAGTAGGTCGCTGCCAGGTCTGCTAAGCACACAAATATCAAATCATCTTCTCAAAACCATACAAAACAGACCATTCAACGCGGCAACCGCGAAAAAATACCCAACCGGTTCATAATAAACACCCTGGCGCGGGGTGGAGCAGCCCGGTAGCTCGTCAGGCTCATAAC
>NZ_BSQC01000095.1:0-255 GCF_030268145.1 Brucella sp. NBRC 12950 | reverse complement strand
CGAAAGTGCTGCTGCTTGATGAGCCAATGGCAGGCATGGGGCACGAAGACGTGCACATCATTGCCGCCCTCATCACCGATGTAGCAAAAGATCGTGCGGTGCTGATGGTCGAACACAATCTCAAAGTTGTGGCCGACATCGCCCATCACGTCACGGTGCTGCAACGCGGCGAAATTCTCGCATCGGGCAATTATGCCACCGTCGCACAAGACGAGCGCGTCCGCACTGCTTATATGGGAACCGAACATGAATAGA
>NZ_BSQC01000094.1:0-255 GCF_030268145.1 Brucella sp. NBRC 12950 | reverse complement strand
GTGACGGGGAAACACGCCACGCCTATACATTCCGGTTGCGCCAGCAGCATAGTGTGCCGGTGTTGATTGCCTTCAGGCAATGGCTCGAAAAAATATCCGGGAAGATTGCACCCAAAAGCAAGCTCGGTAGGGCCATCTCCTATACGCTGAACCAATGGGATTATCTGGTCCGCTACACCAGTGATGGCCGGGTTCCGATCGACAACAATATACTCGAACGCGATATCAGGCCGTTTTGCACGGGAAGAAAAAGCT
>NZ_BSQC01000093.1:0-255 GCF_030268145.1 Brucella sp. NBRC 12950 | reverse complement strand
TAAGTTCCACCAGCACATCGCCGATGCGCTGGATGATGACGGGCGCAAGCCCTTCGGTCGGCTCATCAAGCAGCATCACCTTCACGCCGGTACGCAGGATGCGGGCAATCGCCAGCATCTGCTGTTCACCACCCGAAAGCTTGGTGCCGGGGCTGTTGCGGCGCTCATAGAGATTGGGGAAGAGCTCGTAAATCTCGTCGAGTGACATGGCTCCGCTGCCCTTGCCGACTACGGGCGGCAGCAGCAGATTTTCAT
>NZ_BSQC01000092.1:0-255 GCF_030268145.1 Brucella sp. NBRC 12950 | reverse complement strand
TCTTGGGATTGGCGGCCAAAGCCCGGGCAAGATTGATGCGCTGCTTTTGACCACCGGATAATTCACCAGGCCTGCGATAGCGCATAGTGCGCGGGATCCGCACCATATCAAGCAGTTCGTCGACCCGTGCTTCCCGGCTTTTGCCGTCCATACCGTGATAAAAGCTCAATGGGCGGGAGAGAATGTCCCCAATCGATTTGGCCGGATTAAGTGCGGTATCAGCAAATTGAAAGACAATCTGCAATTGGCGCAATT
>NZ_BSQC01000091.1:0-255 GCF_030268145.1 Brucella sp. NBRC 12950 | reverse complement strand
CAATCCTGCTCCGGTTGCCAATGATGATGCTGTAAGCACTGACGAAGATACACCTGTGAGCGGCAATGTGCTGCTTGATAGCGCAGCGGGTGATGTGGCTGACACTGATCCAGATGGCGATACGCTTCTCGTTACGCAGTTTGTTATCAATGGAACCACCTACAGCGCTGGCGACAATGCCATAATTGAGAATGTTGGCACGTTTACGCTCGACAGCACCGGTGCCTACACGTTTACGCCGGACGAAAACTGGAA
>NZ_BSQC01000090.1:0-255 GCF_030268145.1 Brucella sp. NBRC 12950 | reverse complement strand
GTGACGGGGAAACACGCCACGCCTATACATTCCGGTTGCGCCAGCAGCATAGTGTGCCGGTGTTGATTGCCTTCAGGCAATGGCTCGAAAAAATATCCGGGAAGATTGCACCCAAAAGCAAGCTCGGCAGGGCCATCTCCTATACGCTGAACCAATGGGATTATCTGGTCCGCTACACCAGTGATGGCCGGGTTCCGATCGACAACAATATACTCGAACGCGATATCAGGCCGTTTTGCACGGGAAGAAAAAGCT
>NZ_BSQC01000089.1:0-255 GCF_030268145.1 Brucella sp. NBRC 12950 | reverse complement strand
ATGAAAATCTGCTGCTGCCGCCCGTAGTCGGCAAGGGCAGCGGAGCCATGTCACTCGACGAGATTTACGAGCTCTTCCCCAATCTCTATGAGCGCCGCAACAGCCCCGGCACCAAGCTTTCGGGTGGCGAACAGCAGATGCTGGCGATTGCCCGCATCCTGCGTACCGGCGTGAAGGTGATGCTGCTTGATGAGCCGACCGAAGGGCTTGCGCCCGTCATCATCCAGCGCATCGGCGATGTGCTGGTGGAACTTA
>NZ_BSQC01000088.1:0-255 GCF_030268145.1 Brucella sp. NBRC 12950 | reverse complement strand
AACCAGCTCAGCAACCGAACCAACCTTCACGCCAGCCTTGCGGCCACCCGGTTCTTCAGTTTTCAGAACCTTGAGGCGTGGAGCAATGTCAGCACCGAAATCAGCAGGCGACTTCTCATCAAGCGGCGTCTTCTTGGCCTTCATGATGTTTGGCAGCGATGCATAACGCGGCTGGTTCAAACGAAGATCAACAGTCACGATGGCTGGAAGCTTCACATCAATGGTCTGAAGACCGCCATCGACTTCGCGCGTTAC
>NZ_BSQC01000087.1:0-255 GCF_030268145.1 Brucella sp. NBRC 12950 | reverse complement strand
GTCACACCGGCAAGCTTCAGCGAATTCACCAGCCGGTTACCCAGCAAATCTGCAATCGGGACATTATTGACATAAGAGACACCAAGATCACCGCGAAGCAAGTTTCCAAGCCAATACAAAAAGCGCAGAAAAGCCGGCTGGTCGAGGTTCATCGCCTGACGAAGTCCGGCAACCGCTTCAGGGGTTGCTGCCTGCCCAAGCAGGATCTCTGCCACATCTCCAGGCAGCATCGCGGTTGCAAAGAAGATCGTAAAC
>NZ_BSQC01000086.1:0-255 GCF_030268145.1 Brucella sp. NBRC 12950 | reverse complement strand
TTTTCACCTTTCCCTCACGGTACTGGTTCGCTATCGGTCATGCACGAGTACTTAGGCTTGGATAGTGGTCTACCCATGTTCAGACAGGATTTCACGTGTCCCGCCCTACTCAAGGACTTAATCTCGTGTTGCGTGTACGGGGCTATCACCCACTCTAGCCAACCTTTCCAGATTGTTCCACTTTACTCAATTAAGCCACTGGCCTGGTCCGCGTTCGCTCGCCACTACTAGCGGAGTCTCGTTTGATGTCCTTTC
>NZ_BSQC01000085.1:0-255 GCF_030268145.1 Brucella sp. NBRC 12950 | reverse complement strand
GTAACGCGCGAAGTCGATGGCGGTCTTCAGACCATTGATGTGAAGCTTCCAGCCATCGTGACTGTTGATCTTCGTTTGAACCAGCCGCGTTATGCATCGCTGCCAAACATCATGAAGGCCAAGAAGAAGCCGCTTGATGAGAAGTCGCCTGCTGATTTCGGTGCTGACATTGCTCCACGCCTCAAGGTTCTGAAAACTGAAGAACCGGGTGGCCGCAAGGCTGGCGTGAAGGTTGGTTCGGTTGCTGAGCTGGTT
>NZ_BSQC01000084.1:0-255 GCF_030268145.1 Brucella sp. NBRC 12950 | reverse complement strand
CCACCACGCCCTTCAGCACCTTCGCAACACCAAGCGGCTCAACCGTTTCGTCAGTCTTCACCAGAATTGCACGGTCAGCACCCATGGCAAGTGCGGTGCGCAACGTTTCCTGCGCCTGTGCCGGACCGACCGAAACCACGACGATTTCCGTGACCTTGCCTGCTTCCTTCAAACGGATCGCTTCTTCAACCGCGATCTCGTCAAAAGGGTTCATCGACATCTTGACGTTTGCAAGCTCAACGCCCGAACCATCTC
>NZ_BSQC01000083.1:0-259 GCF_030268145.1 Brucella sp. NBRC 12950 | reverse complement strand
TCATCACTTCGGACTTGGCCATGGCTTCTTCAGCGCTAAGGTGCTTCCACGGATTGGGGCCGAGGTGGTCACCACCCAGAATAAGGCGGCTTGTATCAAAACCGAGACGTGCAGCAATGTCTTCGACAAAATGGCGGAAATCTGCAGCTGTCATGCCGGTATAGCCGCCATCCTGATTGACCTGATTGCAGGTGGCTTCGATCAGAACGTCGGTGTTGGTTGCAATGCCTTCAAGAAGGGCTGCTTCGATAACCAGAGG
>NZ_BSQC01000082.1:0-261 GCF_030268145.1 Brucella sp. NBRC 12950 | reverse complement strand
AAATCATGGAAGTTGTGTCCGCTGACACCTTCAAGCGTCCGATCTATGCGGGCAATGCGATCCAGACCGTGCAGTCTACTGATGCCAAGAAGGTCATCACCGTTCGTACGGCTTCTTTCTCGGCAACAGCTGAGGGCGGTTCGGCTCTAGTTGAAAGCATCAATGCGGCTGCTGATCCGGCGCTGTCGAGCTTTGTTGAAAACAAGCTTTCGGATTCCGATCGTCCGGAACTGACTTCTGCCAAGATCATCATCTCGGGCG
>NZ_BSQC01000081.1:0-261 GCF_030268145.1 Brucella sp. NBRC 12950 | reverse complement strand
AGGGCATCTATTCAACGATGATCACGCTGGCCTTAGCGCAGATGTTCTTCTTTTTCTGTCTGCAGGCGGCCTTTACACACGGCGAAGATGGTCTTCAGGGTGTGCCACGCGGCTATCTGTTTGGCTTCATCGACCTTAATCAGCCGATGAATATGTATTATTTTGTGCTGGCTGTGTTTGTGATCGGGGTCTTTGCGATCTGGCGCATCATCAATTCGCCTTTCGGCATGATCCTCAAATCAGTCCGCGAAAACGAAAACC
>NZ_BSQC01000080.1:0-269 GCF_030268145.1 Brucella sp. NBRC 12950 | reverse complement strand
TATTGAGGAAGGAACGGTTGATAAGGCTGTGAATTTCTTGAAAAAAATGGGTTGACACGGTTTGCGCTGTGGATTAGATACCCGGCACCGCAGAGACGGAGCGAGACGAGATTGAGAGTTTGGGCCGGAAGGTTCTGATTATTGAGATTGGGTCGCGGAGTTAAGCGGGTGAGTTTTCGACGGTTTTGAGACTGTCTGTTCTTTGACAATTTTATACAGAAGAAAGAGAAACGTGGGCGGCATTGTCTGCTGATGGTTCGGGTAACCGG
>NZ_BSQC01000079.1:0-276 GCF_030268145.1 Brucella sp. NBRC 12950 | reverse complement strand
AAATGGGTTCCACACAAGATATTCTGCATAATCCGCAGCATCCTTATACGAAGGAACTGCTGGCAGCCTTTGAGCCTGTCGCTCATGCGCGTGCAACAATGGATGAGCAGGAGAGGCAAAGCCCCGCGCCACTTTTGAAGGTCGAGAACATCCTTGCCGGCTATGGTGTGGTGGGAACCGGTGGTGAACCGGCGATGATTGCGGTCGACAATGTCAGTCTTGAACTCTCCCGCGGGCAAAACCTAGGGATTATTGGTGAATCGGGTTGTGGCAAGT
>NZ_BSQC01000078.1:0-284 GCF_030268145.1 Brucella sp. NBRC 12950 | reverse complement strand
TGCGCGCTATGCGATGCAGCGGCACGCGCAGAATGTCTTTGCCATCAAGCGTGATGGTGCCGGTCCGCTTGCGGATGATGCCCATGATCGCGCGCAGCGTTGTGGTTTTGCCGACGCCATTGCGACCTAACAGCGTGATGGTTTCACCGGGCCAGATATCGAGATCGACGCCGTGCAGCGCATGGCTTTCGCCATACCAGGCATTGAGCCCGCGCACTGAGAGCAGGGGTTGGCCTCTATTCATGTTCGGTTCCCATATAAGCAGTGCGGACGCGCTCGTCTTG
>NZ_BSQC01000077.1:0-285 GCF_030268145.1 Brucella sp. NBRC 12950 | reverse complement strand
CACCCTGAAGACCATCTTCGCCGTGTGTAAAGGCCGCCTGCAGACAGAAAAAGAAGAACATCTGCGCTAAGGCCAGCGTGATCATCGTTGAATAGATGCCCTGACGACGGATGGCGAGATAGCCGATCACAAGACCGAGAACGGCAGCGGCCAGCACGCCAAGCAGGATGCCGATTTCGGGCGTTACACCCCATTCCTTGACCGCATGAG
The DNA here is from genome assembly GCF_030268145.1 of Brucella sp. NBRC 12950. NCBI lineage: Bacteria > Pseudomonadati > Pseudomonadota > Alphaproteobacteria > Hyphomicrobiales > Brucellaceae > Brucella > Brucella sp. NBRC 12950. The sequence goes on along the minus strand of NZ_BSQC01000077.1, from coordinate 75 downwards.
CCGTCACATAGGCAGCACCGCCAAAGAAGGCTGCATGGCCAAATGATAGAATGCCGGTATAGCCGAGCAAGAGGT
>NZ_BSQC01000076.1:0-292 GCF_030268145.1 Brucella sp. NBRC 12950 | reverse complement strand
TCTCCCGTGTCTTAAGACAAAGTACCATTGGCGCTGGAGCGTTTCACGGCCGAGTTCGGAATGGGATCGGGTGCAGCCGCTCCGCCATAACCACCAGGTCGGCGAAGAACACAAATATGAGAAGCTGGTTGTCTTTCGTGCTTTTATCATCATCAAGCTTTGCTTGATGGATATTGTAAATGGGAGTGATCAAGTCGATCGAGCTATTAGTACCGGTAAGCTACATGCGTTGCCGCACTTCCACACCCGGCCTATCAACGTGGTAGTCTTCCACGGCTCTGATAGGGAATAC
>NZ_BSQC01000075.1:0-304 GCF_030268145.1 Brucella sp. NBRC 12950 | reverse complement strand
CGTCCATACCGTGATAAAAGCTCAATGGGCGGGAGAGAATGTCCCCAATCGATTTGGCCGGATTAAGTGCGGTATCAGCAAATTGAAAGACAATCTGCAATTGGCGCAATTGCTCGCGACTACGATAGCGCAGATCGCTTGGCATGTCCTCGCCATCGAAGCGTATTTTGCCCCGCACCGCAGGCAAGATACCCGCAATCACCCGCGCAAGCGTGGACTTGCCACAACCCGATTCACCAATAATCCCTAGGTTTTGCCCGCGGGAGAGTTCAAGACTGACATTGTCGACCGCAATCATCGCCGG
>NZ_BSQC01000074.1:0-306 GCF_030268145.1 Brucella sp. NBRC 12950 | reverse complement strand
CTGCTATCCACGGCACCCATTCCACCCACCCCCGCGAATGGTGGTTTGTGAAACGCATGATGGATGGGCGCGTAGTCATACCGCTTTGCTTCAATGGACAAAGTCGTTTCCATACGACCGCAGCACTCAATATCGCCGAGGTTACAAAACATGCCCTTGCCGAACGGCGGAAGCTCATCCTCAACATCGCGGACCCTATAGCTCCGACTGTAAATGAAATTGGCTCTCATATAGCCACAGCCATGGGATGGAATGGGACTTTGGTCCCGATTAACATGGGCGATCCACGTCTCGGCTCCCCCATTG
>NZ_BSQC01000073.1:0-309 GCF_030268145.1 Brucella sp. NBRC 12950 | reverse complement strand
CATCAGCAGACAATGCCGCCCACGTTTCTCTTTCTTCTGTATAAAATTGTCAAAGAACAGACAGTCGCAAAACCGTCGAAAACTCACCCGCTTAACTCCGCGACCCAATCTCAATCATCAGAACCTTCCGGCCCAAACTCTCAATCTCGTCTCGCTCCGTCTCTGCGGTGCCGGGTATCTAGTCCACAGTGCAAACCGTGTCAACCCATTTTTTTCAAGAAATTCACAGCCTTATCAACCGTTCCTTCCTCAATACATCAACAAAGCTTTCACCCCGCCAACGCCGCCAAACCAAACAATCAAAACCTA
>NZ_BSQC01000072.1:0-314 GCF_030268145.1 Brucella sp. NBRC 12950 | reverse complement strand
GTCGAAGACATTGCTGCACGTCTCGGTTTTGATACAAGCCGCCTTATTCTGGGTGGTGACCACCTCGGCCCCAATCCGTGGAAGCACCTTAGCGCTGAAGAAGCCATGGCCAAGTCCGAAGTGATGATGGACAGCTTTGTGCGCGCAGGCTTCACCAAAATCCATCTCGACACCTCCATGGGCTGCAAAGGGGAACCGGTTGCACTGCCTGATGCGGTAACCGCCGAACGTGCGGCCCGTCTTGCCAAGGTTGCAGAAAAAGCGGCAGCTGAATCCGGCTTTGATCTGCCTGTCTATATTGTCGGCACGGAAGT
>NZ_BSQC01000071.1:0-318 GCF_030268145.1 Brucella sp. NBRC 12950 | reverse complement strand
CAAAGGGTATTCGCACCTCCCCGACGCTTATCGCAGCGTATCACGTCCTTCATCGCCTGTGCATGCCAAGGCATCCACCAAATGCCCTTAAGACACTTGATCACTCTCATTGCCAATATCCATCAAAACAGCTTTAAAAGCCGCATTATGCGACGCCAAATGTTGCCATTTGACTGCAAATGCTTGTTTCAACGTTATCAGCAGAAAGACCAGCTTCTCGAGATACAATCGGTGGCGCGGTCAGGCTGCCAATCATAATGCAAGGCTTGAGCAAGCTCTTGCGACACTGATCATTGATCAGTCCGATTACATCTTCTC
>NZ_BSQC01000070.1:0-321 GCF_030268145.1 Brucella sp. NBRC 12950 | reverse complement strand
GCTTCGTACTGCATCTCAACTACAAGAACCCTTATCTGTCGCCGTTTGAAGAGTTCCAGCGGTTCAAGACGCATCCGGCGATCCGCGATACATTCGAGGGTGGCAAACGCCTTTCTTATGGCGCGCGAGCGATTACCGAAGGTGGCTTCCAGTCAGTGCCAAAACTGTCCTTCCCGGGTGGTACGCTGATCGGCTGTTCGGCTGGCTTCGTCAACGTTCCCCGCATCAAGGGCAGTCATAACGCAGTTCTGTCGGGCATCCTTGCTGCCGACAAGATTGCGGAAGCTTTGGCCGCTGGTCGTGCCAATGATGAGCCGATTG
>NZ_BSQC01000069.1:0-324 GCF_030268145.1 Brucella sp. NBRC 12950 | reverse complement strand
ATGGAACCACCTACAGCGCTGGCGACAATGCCATAATTGAGAATGTTGGCACGTTTACGCTCGACAGCACCGGTGCCTACACGTTTACGCCGGACGAAAACTGGAACGGCACGGTTCCGACGATCACTTATACGATCAGCGATGGGGAAGGTGGCACGGATACCGCCAATCTTACCATCACGGTTGATCCCGTCAACGACGCGCCAGAGGCCGTTGGTACGATTGTCGATCAGGCAAATGATGATGCTGACGCCATCACCTCGCTTGATGTGAGCGATTTCTTCAAGGACATTGATGGTGACACGCTCACCTATAGCGCCACGG
>NZ_BSQC01000068.1:0-324 GCF_030268145.1 Brucella sp. NBRC 12950 | reverse complement strand
ATGGAACCACCTACAGCGCTGGCGACAATGCCATAATTGAGAATGTTGGCACGTTTACGCTCGACAGCACCGGTGCCTACACGTTTACGCCGGACGAAAACTGGAACGGCACGGTTCCGACGATCACCTATACGATCAGCGATGGGGAAGGTGGCACGGATACTGCCAATCTTACCATCACGGTTGATCCTGTTAATGACGCGCCAGAGGCCGTTGGTACGATTGTCGATCAGGCAAATGATGATGCTGACGCCATCACCTCGCTTGATGTGAGCGATTTCTTCAAGGACATTGATGGTGACACGCTCACCTATAGCGCCACGG
>NZ_BSQC01000067.1:0-337 GCF_030268145.1 Brucella sp. NBRC 12950 | reverse complement strand
TATCTTCGTCAGTGCTTACAGCATCATCATTGGCAACCGGAGCAGGATTGGAAACAGTCCATGTGAAGGTTTGATCGACAGTGCTGGTGCCATCACTGACCGTGATCGTCACACTATGCGCACCGCCAACACCGTCCTGGCTTGCGGATGGATCAATGGTGCCGCTGATAATGCCTGTATTTGGATCAATCGTCAGACCCTTCGGCAGACCCGTGGCGCTATAGGTGAGCGTGTCACCATCAATGTCCTTGAAGAAATCGCTCACATCAAGCGAGGTGATGGCGTCAGCATCATCATTTGCCTGATCGACAATCGTACCAACGGCCTCTGGCGCGTC
>NZ_BSQC01000066.1:0-342 GCF_030268145.1 Brucella sp. NBRC 12950 | reverse complement strand
GCTGTTGTTACTGTATCCGAAACCAACCTAATTTGCGGAGAACAACGTGGCAAAGCAGGCATTCATTATAGGGGGAACCGGACAGATTGGCCGTGCGATTGGCCTGAAGCTCCTGGAGGAAGGCTGGGCGGTCACCTTTGCGAGTCGAGGTGGATATATTCCCGATGTCGCTTTAGGCCGCAATGCCAAGGCAATCGTTTTAGACCGAGATCAACCCGGTGCCTTGTCGCAGGCCATTGGCCAAGGTGCGGATGCCGTAATCGATACCGTGGCATACGACGAGACCCACGCAAACCAACTGCTCGACATTGAGGCGTCGGTTGGGCAATTCGTGGTGATCTC
>NZ_BSQC01000065.1:0-343 GCF_030268145.1 Brucella sp. NBRC 12950 | reverse complement strand
CTGATATCAGGTTCAAAGGTGAAGGCCGGCGGTGACGTCAGCCTCGAAGCCAGGGACGATATCAACATCACGGTTGCCCAACAGCGCACCGAAACAATCGGCTCGGAAGTCAAGCAGGGCTCCGAAAGTCATATTGGCTCGGAAATCAGTTCTGGCGGCTCGGTCAGAGTTGCAGCCGGCGACAAGACCGATGCAGACAATTCCCATGATCTCAATATTATTGGCTCGAAAATAGATGCCAAGGGCAAGGTCGATCTCAGCGCAACCGACAATGTCACGATCGCTGAAGCCCGCGATACCGGCTATTCTCAGCTTGATACGAGTTCAAAGGGCGTCTTCAGCA
>NZ_BSQC01000064.1:0-345 GCF_030268145.1 Brucella sp. NBRC 12950 | reverse complement strand
CCGCTTCCGACCTCATTCCGGCCCTTTCGGTTGCGCCACCGCCTGCTCAATAGCGGACGAGCTAAATGGGCTAGCTGCTAAAGAATGCGTCCTCAGCCTCGTAATCGAATAATGGAACTGTATAGCCCGCCAGAACCGGAAACCGCTTTTGCCACTTTTCGTCTGCCGAATTTCTAAGCCACTCGCACGTGGCAAAAACTGAACGCGCATAGTCGGTCGCTGGCGTGTATCCAATCTGCCGTGCGGCTTCAGTGCTCAAAGTGAATGGGGCGGGCACCGACCATGGTGTCCAACCAATGGGGGAGCCGAGACGTGGATCGCCCATGTTAATCGGGACCAAAGTCC
>NZ_BSQC01000063.1:0-347 GCF_030268145.1 Brucella sp. NBRC 12950 | reverse complement strand
CATCTGACGGTGCTGGAAAACGTGAAGGTCGCGCTTCAACGCCCAAATGGTCTGGCAACGCAGTTCTGGCGTTCGCTGTCTGCACTGGATCAGCTCGACGCAAAAGCGATTGATCTTCTTGAGCGCGTGGGCCTTAGCGATGCCCGCCATGCGCTGGCCGCCGATCTTTCCTATGGCCGCAAGCGCGCGCTTGAAATCGCCACCACACTGGCACTCGATCCGAAAGTGCTGCTGCTTGATGAGCCAATGGCAGGCATGGGGCACGAAGACGTGCACATCATTGCCGCCCTCATCACCGATGTAGCAAAAGATCGTGCGGTGCTGATGGTCGAACACAATCTCAAAGT
>NZ_BSQC01000062.1:0-353 GCF_030268145.1 Brucella sp. NBRC 12950 | reverse complement strand
GGCGGTGCGCATAGTGTGACGATCACGGTCAGTGATGGCACCAGCACTGTCGATCAAACCTTCACATGGACTGTTTCCAATCCTGCTCCGGTTGCCAATGATGATGCTGTAAGCACTGACGAAGATACACCTGTGAGCGGCAATGTGCTGCTTGATAGCGCAGCGGGTGATGTGGCTGACACTGATCCAGATGGCGATACGCTTGTCGTTACGCAGTTTGTTATCAATGGAACCACCTACAGCGCTGGCGACAATGCCATAATTGAGAATGTTGGCACGTTTACGCTCGACAGCACCGGTGCCTACACGTTTACGCCGGACGAAAACTGGAACGGCACGGTTCCGACGATCAC
>NZ_BSQC01000061.1:0-354 GCF_030268145.1 Brucella sp. NBRC 12950 | reverse complement strand
GGCTATTCGGTTTAAACAAATCAATCCGGAGCTTTCAGTCGTCGTTCTTGAAAAGGGCGGGGAAGTTGGCGCGCATATCCTGTCGGGCGCCGTCGTTGATCCAAGTGGTATCGATCAGCTTCTGCCAGGCTGGCGTGAGGAAGAGGGGCATCCGTTCAAGACCCCTGTGACCGCCGACCATTTCCTGCTGCTTGGTCCTGCGGGTTCGGTGCGTCTGCCAAATTTCGCCATGCCACCGCTGATGAACAATCACGGCAATTACATCGTGTCACTCGGCAATGTCTGCCGCTGGCTTGGCACGAAAGCAGAAGAGCTGGGCGTTGAAATCTATCCGGGCTTTGCTGCCACCGAAGT
>NZ_BSQC01000060.1:0-357 GCF_030268145.1 Brucella sp. NBRC 12950 | reverse complement strand
GGTGGGTGGAATGGGTGCCGTGGATAGCAGCAGGACGCAGGATCGTGACAGGTTGCTGTGCAGCGTCGAGAAGTCGTCTTTCTAAAGCGACCTTTTTTGTCGAGTAGTTTTCGAGGCCTGGCTCGACCGTGGGCTGTTTCTCCGTCATTCCGTCTGGAAGATCGGGAAAGCCGTTCTCCCGGGCTTCATCAAGCGTCCTGCCCGCTCCGTCGCGATAAACGCTGGAGGACGAGATCACCACGAATTGCCCAACCGACGCCTCAATGTCGAGCAGTTGGTTTGCGTGGGTCTCGTCGTATGCCACGGTATCGATTACGGCATCCGCACCTTGGCCAATGGCCTGCGACAAGGCACCGG
>NZ_BSQC01000059.1:0-366 GCF_030268145.1 Brucella sp. NBRC 12950 | reverse complement strand
CCATGCCACCGCTGATGAACAATCACGGCAATTACATCGTGTCACTCGGCAATGTCTGCCGCTGGCTTGGCACGAAAGCAGAAGAGCTGGGCGTTGAAATCTATCCGGGCTTTGCTGCCACCGAAGTGCTTTATAATGATGAAGGCGCTGTAATCGGTGTTGCTACTGGTGATATGGGCGTCGAGCGTGATGGCTCGCACGGTCCAAATTACACGCGCGGCATGGCGCTGCTTGGCAAATATGTTCTGATCGGTGAAGGCGCACGCGGCTCGTTGGCAAAGGAACTGATCGCGAGGTTCAAGCTTGATGAGGGTCGTGAACCAGCCAAGTTTGGTATCGGCCTCAAGGAACTCTGGCAGGTCGATC
>NZ_BSQC01000058.1:0-389 GCF_030268145.1 Brucella sp. NBRC 12950 | reverse complement strand
TGGCCGAGCCACTGGCTGCAGCCATCGTTGAACTCGCAGGAAACTACGACACGATCATTGCACCAGCCACCACTTCAGCCAAGAACGTGCTGCCACGCGTTGCAGCACTTCTTGATGTGATGCAGCTGTCGGAAATCGTGGAAGTTGTGTCCGCTGACACCTTCAAGCGTCCGATCTATGCAGGCAATGCGATCCAGACTGTTCAGTCGACTGATGCCAAGAAGGTCATCACGGTCCGTACGGCTTCTTTCTCGGCAACAGCTGACGGCGGTTCGGCTCTAGTTGAAAGCATCAATGCGGCTGCTGATCCGGCGCTGTCGAGCTTTGTTGAAAACAAGCTTTCGGGTGGTGATCGTCCGGAACTGACTTCTGCCAAGATCATCATCTCG
>NZ_BSQC01000057.1:0-389 GCF_030268145.1 Brucella sp. NBRC 12950 | reverse complement strand
TGGCCGAGCCACTGGCTGCAGCCATCGTTGAACTCGCAGGAAACTACGACACGATCATTGCACCAGCCACCACTTCAGCCAAGAACGTGCTGCCACGCGTTGCAGCACTTCTTGATGTGATGCAGCTTTCGGAAATCATGGAAGTTGTCTCAAGCGACACCTTCAAGCGTCCGATCTATGCAGGCAATGCGATCCAGACTGTTCAGTCGACCGATGCCAAGAAGGTCATCACGGTTCGTACGGCTTCTTTCTCGGCAACGGGTGACGGCGGTTCGGCTCTAGTTGAAAGCATCAATGCGGCTGCTGATCCGGCGCTGTCGAGCTTTGTTGAAAACAAGCTTTCGGGTGGTGATCGTCCGGAACTGACTTCTGCCAAGATCATCATCTCG
>NZ_BSQC01000056.1:0-389 GCF_030268145.1 Brucella sp. NBRC 12950 | reverse complement strand
GTCACGGGGAAGTCCGAGGTTGCGAGATAGTTCTGAAGAGCGACTACGAAGGCTGCGCCGACGATAGGGCCGATCAGTGTACCGATGCCGCCAAGCAGCGTCATCAGGATCACTTCGCCCGACATCTGCCAGCCCACATCGGTGAGTGTGGCAAACTGGAAGACAAGTGCCTTCATGCCGCCTGCAAGGCCTGCAAGCGCTGCCGACATGACAAAGGCTGCGAGCTTGTAGTGATTGACGGAATAGCCCAGCGACACGGCGCGGTTTTCGTTTTCGCGGACTGATTTGAGGATCATGCCGAAAGGCGAATTGATGATGCGCCAGATCGCAAAGACCCCGATCACAAACACAGCCAGCACAAAATAATACATATTCATCGGCTGATTAAG
>NZ_BSQC01000055.1:0-394 GCF_030268145.1 Brucella sp. NBRC 12950 | reverse complement strand
TGGATGCCTTGGCATGCACAGGCGATGAAGGACGTGATACGCTGCGATAAGCGTCGGGGAGGTGCGAATACCCTTTGATCCGACGATTTCCGAATGGGGCAACCCACCTTAGATAGCTAGAAAATTTATTTAGTTGGAGCACGCTTAGAGTGGAACTGAATGGGTATGCACCCATACAGACCGCTAGGTCGTCGGTCCATGTGGACCGCGTCCGCGCAGGGCCAGCATTGCGAAGCAATGCGTACGGCCCGTGAGCGAGAACTAAATATCTTTCTAGTTATCGTAATAAGGTATCTAACCTTGAATACATAGGGGTTAGAAGCGAACCTGGGGAACTGAAACATCTAAGTACCCAGAGGAAAGGACATCAAACGAGACTCCGCTAGTAGTGGCG
>NZ_BSQC01000054.1:0-400 GCF_030268145.1 Brucella sp. NBRC 12950 | reverse complement strand
GGTCCGGCACAGGCGCAGGAAACGTTGCGCACCGCACTTGCCATGGGTGCTGACCGTGCAATTCTGGTGAAGACTGACGAAACGGTTGAGCCGCTTGGTGTTGCGAAGGTGCTGAAGGGCGTGGTGGATGCTGAACAGCCGGACCTCGTGTTCCTCGGCAAGCAGGCGATTGACGACGATGCCAACCAGACCGGCCAGATGCTTTCGGCACTGCTCAACTGGAGCCAGGCGACATTTGCCTCGAAGGTGGAGCTTGCTGACGGTTCGGCCAAGGTAACGCGCGAAGTCGATGGCGGTCTTCAGACCATTGATGTGAAGCTTCCAGCCATCGTGACTGTTGATCTTCGTTTGAACCAGCCGCGTTATGCATCGCTGCCAAACATCATGAAGGCCAAGAAGA
>NZ_BSQC01000053.1:0-420 GCF_030268145.1 Brucella sp. NBRC 12950 | reverse complement strand
GGACTAGCGTCCTGTATTGGCGCCCTCTTGAAGGGGTGGCGAAAGTATATGGGCTTGTAGCTCAGTTGGTTAGAGCACACGCTTGATAAGCGTGGGGTCGGAGGTTCAAGTCCTCCCAGGCCCACCAGATATGTGATAAGGGGCTTTAGCTCAGCTGGGAGAGCACCTGCTTTGCAAGCAGGGGGTCATCGGTTCGATCCCGATAAGCTCCACCATCACTTTTTTGGTGTCGAGTAGGACGGATTTTGGTCAATCAATAAAAGAAAGAAACGTGATTGCAGATTGCTTTGAGCGATTTGCCTGTTCTGTATGAAATAGTGAAGAGAAGATGTAATCGGACTGATCAATGATCAGTGTCGCAAGAGCTTGCTCAAGCCTTGCATTATGATTGGCAGCCTGACCGCGCCACCGATTGTATCT
>NZ_BSQC01000052.1:0-428 GCF_030268145.1 Brucella sp. NBRC 12950 | reverse complement strand
ACTGGCAGGTTGGCCAGACCGGTAAGGTGGTTGCACCGGAGCTTTACATCGCAGTTGGTATTTCCGGTGCGATCCAGCATCTGGCTGGCATGAAAGACAGCCGCGTGATTGTTGCGATCAACAAGGACGAAGAAGCACCTATCTTCCAGGTGGCTGATTATGGCCTCGTTGGCGATCTCTTCACGATCCTGCCAGAGCTGCAAAAAGCGCTCTAAATGTTCGCAGATAACGAGCTTCCCGAACGCGAAAGCATGGAATTTGATGTTGTGATTGTCGGCGCAGGCCCTGCTGGCCTTGCTGTGGCTATTCGGTTTAAACAAATCAATCCGGAGCTTTCAGTCGTCGTTCTTGAAAAGGGCGGGGAAGTTGGCGCGCATATCCTGTCGGGCGCCGTCGTTGATCCAAGTGGTATCGATCAGCTTCTGCCA
>NZ_BSQC01000051.1:0-429 GCF_030268145.1 Brucella sp. NBRC 12950 | reverse complement strand
CAGCACCGGCTCCTGTTTGAGGTTATCGAGCCAGTTGGTATCGAGTTTTGGGACGGACGAGAACAGCAGCCTTGAATAAGGATGGCTCGCCTCGCCTCCCATCATGTCGGGACGCAGCTGCTCGACTTTCTTGCCCCCATACATCACGATCACTTCGTCACAGATCGCGCGAACGGTGGAAAGGTCGTGACTGATAAACAGATAGGAAAGCGACAGTTCGCGCTGGAGTTCCTTCAACAGATCAAGGATGGCCGCAGCAACGACGGTATCGAGCGCCGAAGTGATTTCATCGCAGATGATCATCTTGGGATTGGCGGCCAAAGCCCGGGCAAGATTGATGCGCTGCTTTTGACCACCGGATAATTCACCAGGCCTGCGATAGCGCATAGTGCGCGGGATCCGCACCATATCAAGCAGTTCGTCGACCCG
>NZ_BSQC01000050.1:0-450 GCF_030268145.1 Brucella sp. NBRC 12950 | reverse complement strand
TCAGCGGGCAAAGTGTAACGCTCGACACGGCAAAAGCGACCAATAATGGTTCCGACAATGTGATTGGCACCACTGTTCAATCGGGCAAAGACACGACGATCACCGCCAAACAGGATGTGAACGTTATTGGTTCGAGTGTTGCAGCCGGCGGCAATCTCGGCATTGAAGCAGAAGCGGGCTCGGTCAATGTTGTCGCGGCAGGTGTTGAGAAGAAGGTCAATGGCGTTGCTGGCACCCGCATGTCGCAGACCGATTCCACCTTTGCGCAAACATCCAACCTGTCGTCTGGTGGTGACACGTCCATCAAAGCGGGCGACGATATTCTGATATCAGGTTCAAAGGTGAAGGCCGGCGGTGACGTCAGCCTCGAAGCCAGGGACGATATCAACATCACGGTTGCCCAACAGCGCACCGAAACAATCGGCTCGGAAGTCAAGCAGGGCTCCGAAA
>NZ_BSQC01000049.1:0-503 GCF_030268145.1 Brucella sp. NBRC 12950 | reverse complement strand
TTTTCACCTTTCCCTCACGGTACTGGTTCGCTATCGGTCATGCACGAGTACTTAGGCTTGGATAGTGGTCTACCCATGTTCAGACAGGATTTCACGTGTCCCGCCCTACTCAAGGACTTAATCTCGTCTTGCGTGTACGGGGCTATCACCCACTCTAGCCAACCTTTCCAGATTGTTCCACTTTACTCAATTAAGCCACTGGCCTGGTCCGCGTTCGCTCGCCACTACTAGCGGAGTCTCGTTTGATGTCCTTTCCTCTGGGTACTTAGATGTTTCAGTTCCCCAGGTTCGCTTCTAACCCCTATGTATTCAAGGTTAGATACCTTATTACGATAACTAGAAAGATGAGATGTTCTTGCCGAAGCGCCAACAGCTCAAATTTTCTAGCTATCTAAGGTGGGTTGCCCCATTCGGAAATCGTCGGATCAAAGGGTATTCGCACCTCCCCGACGCTTATCGCAGCGTATCACGTCCTTCATCGCCTGTGCATGCCAAGGCATCCA
>NZ_BSQC01000048.1:0-511 GCF_030268145.1 Brucella sp. NBRC 12950 | reverse complement strand
GTAAGCGCGGCTTTCTTTGCACGGCAATTCAAGGTGTCCACCTTGAAGGTGTACCCCTTGGTTTTTGGTGTAATCTCTTGCGGGTGGCCCGGAATGCGGGAAGCTGTGACGAGATGAAGGGCCCCCGATAGGGGTACCCTTCCAAGGTGGACACCTTGTTCGACACCAAGGTGGCTCAGGCGGCGACGCCGATTTTCTCGCGTTGGGAGAAGTTGAATGGCAGCATGTCGTCTATATAGGGATCGTCCCTGTTGCGTCTGGGCAATTCCGTCAGGACGTGTCTCAGCCACTTGAAGGGATCAACGCCGCAAGCCCGACAGGTCAGGACCAGACTGTAAACCACCGCACTGGCCTTTGCCCCATCAACAGTGTCGCTGAAGAGCCAGCTTTTTCTTCCCGTGCAAAACGGCCTGATATCGCGTTCGAGTATATTGTTGTCGATCGGAACCCGGCCATCACTGGTGTAGCGGACCAGATAATCCCATTGGTTCAGCGTATAGGAGATGGCCCT
>NZ_BSQC01000047.1:0-537 GCF_030268145.1 Brucella sp. NBRC 12950 | reverse complement strand
TTAGAACTTGTACGCGACGCCGAGACGAACTTCGTTGGTCTTGAACTTGTCGCGAACGCCAGCATCAGGAACGCCGAAGTCGAAATCCTTGTGGCCGTAATCGGTATAACGATATTCGAGACGAACGATGACATTGTCAGTCGCTGCATAGTCAATACCTGCGCCAGCAGTCCAGCCGGTGAGGGTCTTGCTCTGCGAAACGCTATCAATGCCATTGTCAAGGCTGTTCTTGACACTACCGAATGCAACACCACCTGCGATATAAGGCAGGAAGCGGTCAACTGCGTAACCAGCGCGAGCACGAACGGCACCCGACCAGCGAAGCTTGCTTTCAAGGCTAACACCAGTATCTACGCCAGCTGCATCAAAGATTGATGCGCTATCCTTGAGGTTGTTGTAGGTCACGTCACCGTCGATACCGAGAACAACACTGTTGCCCAGATCGAAGTTGTAGCCAGCATACAGGCCGCCGAGGAAACCATCTGGCTTGACGTTGCCGAGGTCGAAGCCATCAGTGTCGAAGCGCGACTTGCCCCA
>NZ_BSQC01000046.1:0-576 GCF_030268145.1 Brucella sp. NBRC 12950 | reverse complement strand
GTGCAATGATCGTGTCGTAGTTTCCTGCGAGTTCAACGATGGCTGCAGCCAGTGGCTCGGCCAGACGGTTTTCCAGCGCATCGCTTTCAGCCAACAGAACCTTGCGAACGCCAGAAAGCTTGGCAGCTGCATCAGCGGCAGCTTTCGCGCCCTTGCCAGCAACCAGAATATCGACATCGCCACCGATCTGGGCAGCAGCAGTCAGTGCCTTTGCAGTCTGATCGGAAAGGCTTGCATTGTCATGTTCGGCAATAAGAAGAATAGCCATGTGTTTGTCCCTTAAATCTCTCGGTTTGCGAAACCTGTCAGGCCTTGGCGAAAATGGTGGGGTGCGAGAACCGGAGCGGAGCGTACTTTTCGTAACGGAGCACCGGAAGCGCAGCAACACGCCATTTGCAGACGGGCCTCACGGGTTTCCCTTAAAGTACGCCGTCAGCTTTAAGCTTCTCAACCAGCTCAGCAACCGAACCAACCTTCACGCCAGCCTTGCGGCCACCCGGTTCTTCAGTTTTCAGAACCTTGAGGCGTGGAGCAATGTCAGCACCGAAATCAGCAGGCGACTTCTCATCAAGCGGC
>NZ_BSQC01000045.1:0-636 GCF_030268145.1 Brucella sp. NBRC 12950 | reverse complement strand
AAATGGGTTCCACACAAGATATTCTGCATAATCCGCAGCATCCTTATACGAAGGAACTGCTGGCAGCCTTTGAGCCTGTCGCTCATGCGCGTGCAACAATGGATGAGCAGGAGAGGCAAAGCCCCGCCCCACTTTTGAAGGTCGAGAATATCCTTGCCGGCTATGGTGTGGTGGGAACCGGTGGTGAACCGGCGATGATTGCGGTCGACAATGTCAGTCTTGAACTCTCCCGCGGGCAAAACCTAGGGATTATTGGTGAATCGGGTTGTGGCAAGTCCACGCTTGCGCGGGTGATTGCGGGTATCTTGCCTGCGGCGCGGGGCAAAATACGCTTCGATGGCGAGGACATGCCAAGCGATCTGCGTTATCGTAGTCGCGAGCAATTGCGCCAATTGCAGATTGTCTTTCAATTTGCTGATACCGCACTTAATCCGGCCAAATCGATTGGGGACATTCTCTCCCGCCCATTGAGCTTTTATCACGGTATGGACGGCAAAAGCCGGGAAGCGCGGGTCGACGAACTGCTTGATATGGTGCGGATCCCGCGCACTATGCGCTATCGCAGGCCTGGTGAATTATCCGGTGGTCAAAAGCAGCGCATCAATCTTGCCCGGGCTTTGGCCGCCAATCCCAAGA
>NZ_BSQC01000044.1:0-671 GCF_030268145.1 Brucella sp. NBRC 12950 | reverse complement strand
CGAAAGTGCTGCTGCTTGATGAGCCAATGGCAGGCATGGGGCACGAAGACGTGCACATCATTGCCGCCCTCATCACCGATGTAGCAAAAGATCGTGCGGTGCTGATGGTCGAACACAATCTCAAAGTGGTGGCCGACATCGCCCATCACGTCACGGTGCTGCAACGCGGCGAAATTCTCGCATCGGGCAATTATGCCACCGTCGCACAAGACGAGCGCGTCCGCACTGCTTATATGGGAACCGAACATGAATAGAGGCCAACCCCTGCTCTCAGTGCGCGGGCTCAATGCCTGGTATGGCGAAAGCCATGCGCTGCACGGCGTCGATCTCGATCTCTGGCCCGGTGAAACCATTACGCTTCTGGGTCGCAATGGCGTCGGCAAAACCACAACGCTGCGCGCGATCATGGGCATCATCCGCAAGCGGACCGGCACCATCACGCTTGATGGCAAAGACATTCTGCGCGTGCCGCTGCATCGCATAGCGCGCACTGGCCTTGGCTTCGTGCCGGAAGAACGCGGAATCTTTGCAACGCTCAACGTGCATGAAAATCTGCTGCTGCCGCCCGTAGTCGGCAAGGGCAGCGGAGCCATGTCACTCGACGAGATTTACGAGCTCTTCCCCAATCTCTATGAGCGCCGCAACAGCCCCGGCACCAAGCTTTCGGGTGG
>NZ_BSQC01000043.1:0-690 GCF_030268145.1 Brucella sp. NBRC 12950 | reverse complement strand
CAAAGGGTATTCGCACCTCCCCGACGCTTATCGCAGCGTATCACGTCCTTCATCGCCTGTGCATGCCAAGGCATCCACCAAATGCCCTTAAGACACTTGATCACTCTCATTGCCAATATCCATCAAACTATTAAAGTCTGACGTTATCAGCAGAAAGACCAGCTTCTCGAGATACAATCGGTGGCGCGGTCAGGCTGCCAATCATAATGCAAGGCTTGAGCAAGCTCTTGCGACACTGATCATTGATCAGTCCGATTACATCTTCTCTTCACTATTTCATACAGAACAGGCAAATCACTCAAAGCGATCTGCAATCACGTTTCTTTCTTTTGTTGATTGACCAAAATCCGTCCTACTCGACACCAAAAAAGTGATGGTGGAGCTTATCGGGATCGAACCGATGACCCCCTGCTTGCAAAGCAGGTGCTCTCCCAGCTGAGCTAAAGCCCCTTATCACATTTATCAAAGCAAAGCTTTGCAAGGCCAAGCGGCCGTCGCAGCCCATGCTGCGCTCACGCGAAGTGCAAGCAGCGATAGCTGCGTACGGCACGTGAGCGATAATTTGGTGGGCCTGGGAGGACTTGAACCTCCGACCCCACGCTTATCAAGCGTGTGCTCTAACCAACTGAGCTACAAGCCCATATACTTTCGCCACCCCTTCAAGAGGGCGCCAATACAGGACGCTAGTCC
>NZ_BSQC01000042.1:0-714 GCF_030268145.1 Brucella sp. NBRC 12950 | reverse complement strand
AACAACAAAAGGCGGAGCCTGAGGGCTTCGCCTTTTTGTATTCTACCGGCTTGCGCCGATATTAGTTCTGATAGCTTGAAGGCGATGCGTCGCCAAAGCGATGAGCAGAGCCGTCCTGATAGGTGGTCGTCTGACCGATAGAAGCGGTTGCAGTGTTATCAACCTGCTGTGTTGCAACTGGCGTGCGGTCATTTGCATAAAGATCGGCAGGTTCACCAACATGTGGGTTTTCAGCGAAAGCTGCACCGGCGCTAAGAGCAACGGCTACGGCAGCAAGAGCAAACTTTTTCATTTTTCTATTCCTTCTTCATCGCCCTTTGGATGGCATCAGTGCTTCCGGGGCACCGGGGTGGCACCAATGCCATCCACCGGGGAGATAACTCGTATGCGTTGATCTGATGTAGTCAGATTGAAACGCGGTTTGGTAAACTGGGCTTAGTTCTGGAAGCTCGAAGGCGATGCATCACCGAAGCGATGAGCCGAACCGTCCTGGAACGAAGACTGACCAATCGAAGCGGTTGCAGTGTGATCGACCTGCTGGGCTGCAACTGGTGTGCGGTCATTTGCATAAAGGTCGGCAGGGGTGCCAACATTTGGATTTTCAGCGAAAGCAGCACCGGCGCTAAGGGCAACGGCTACGGCAGCAAGAGCAAACTTTTTCATTTTCTATCTCCTTGGTTTTGTGAAGCGACGTTGTGTTCGTCGTTTCGATGA
>NZ_BSQC01000041.1:0-798 GCF_030268145.1 Brucella sp. NBRC 12950 | reverse complement strand
CCATGCCACCGCTGATGAACAATCACGGCAATTACATCGTGTCACTCGGCAATGTCTGCCGCTGGCTTGGCACGAAAGCAGAAGAGCTGGGCGTTGAAATCTATCCGGGCTTTGCTGCCACCGAAGTTCTTTATAATGATGAAGGCGCTGTAATCGGTGTTGCTACTGGTGATATGGGCGTCGAGCGTGATGGCTCACACGGTCCAAACTACACACGCGGCATGGCGCTGCTTGGCAAGTATGTTCTGATCGGTGAAGGCGCACGCGGCTCGTTGGCAAAGGAACTGATCGCGAAGTTCAAGCTTGATGAAGGTCGTGAACCAGCCAAGTTTGGTATCGGCCTTAAGGAACTCTGGCAGGTCGATCCGTCCAAGCATAAGCCGGGTCTGGTACAGCATTCATTTGGCTGGCCGCTTGATATGAAGACCGGCGGTGGCTCGTTCCTCTATCATCTTGAAGACAATATGGTTGCAGTCGGGTTCGTACTGCATCTCAACTACAAGAACCCGTATCTGTCGCCGTTTGAAGAGTTCCAGCGGTTCAAGACGCATCCGGCGATCCGCGATACATTCGAGGGTGGCAAACGCCTTTCTTATGGCGCGCGCGCGATTACCGAAGGTGGCTTCCAATCAGTGCCAAAACTGTCCTTCCCGGGTGGTGCGCTGATCGGTTGTTCGGCTGGCTTCGTCAACGTTCCCCGCATCAAGGGCAGTCATAACGCAGTTCTGTCGGGCATCCTTGCTGCCGACAAGATTGCGGAAGCTTTGGCCGCTGGTCGTGCCAATGATGAGCCGATTG
>NZ_BSQC01000040.1:0-1148 GCF_030268145.1 Brucella sp. NBRC 12950 | reverse complement strand
TGTGAGGTCATGCTGAAGCGCGACTTTTGCCGTTTGAGCTTACGCATAACGATGTCTGTTTGCGACTAATTTTTGCCGAAAGACTTCTGCAGGCGTTTTGTACCCCAGACATTTGCGTGGCGTATTGTTGAGGCGATGACAAATGAATGCGAGGTCTCGATCACTGAGGGTGAGCGGATCAAGGTCTCGGGGAAGCCAGCGTCTTGTGCGTCTATTGGTGTTCTCAACAGTGCCTTTCTGCCAAGGTGATTGCGGGTCACAGAACCATACTTGCGACCCTATCCCGTTCTGCAGATAGGCCCATTCTGTAAACTCAGTGCCACGATCAAACGTAATCGATCGGCGGGCTATTTGGGGTAGGGGCTGGAGTACGCTAATCACACCTTCCATCACCGGCTTTGATTGACGATCATTGTTACGTAGCAATACCGTAAAGCGGCTCACCCGCTCGACCAGCGACGTCACATTGGCGGTGCCAAACTTCTTCCGAAACTGGATAGTGTCACATTCCCAATGTCCGAATTGCTTGCGCCTGGCAACCATGTCTGGGCGATAAAGGATGCTCAGTTCTGGTGGAAAGCGGCGCCCATGATGACGCCGGGCATGACGTGGGCGGCGGCGGGCACGACGTTCCGGCAGATATTTCCAAAGCTCTTCTTTTCGACCGTCGGTAGAATACACAAACTGATAGATTGTTTCGTGACTGACAGCGATTGGATGGCGTTCCAACCGCATTCTCCCGGCAATCTGTTGCGGCGACCATCCATCGCTGATCTGATCGATCACGGACTGCCGTAGCTCATCATACCGGATGAGCTTGCGTTGCTTCGAACGCCGCTCGCGGCACTTCTGGTCAGCAATCGTACAGTAATAGCCGTTTAAATCCTTAATCTCATCATCGTTAAACCGATTGCGTTTCAGTTCACGAAAAATCGTCGAGCGGTGCCTTCCAAGCTTCTCAGCAATAACGTCAACGGAAAGCTTTGCAGCGCGCCAGCGGGCTATTCTACGGCGTTCATCCAGATCAAGATGCGAATAGGTACGGTCCATGACGAGTTCCTTGCATTGGATAACTCATTGTTATCATTTGCAAGTCGCACTTCAAACTAGAACCCACCCCCGTTATACACATCGATTGCATAAGATAG
>NZ_BSQC01000039.1:0-1464 GCF_030268145.1 Brucella sp. NBRC 12950 | reverse complement strand
GATCGATACCACTTGGATCAACGACGGCGCCCGACAGGATATGCGCGCCAACTTCCCCGCCCTTTTCAAGAACGACGACTGAAAGCTCCGGATTGATTTGTTTAAACCGAATAGCCGCAGCAAGGCCAGCAGGGCCTGCGCCGACAATCACAACATCAAATTCCATGCTTTCGCGTTCGGGAAGCGGGCTCGCCTCAGGCATCTCCATCCTCACGGCCTCCGTCTTGTGCAAGTCTTTCTCGCTTTTCACTCACGCAATGTTTGCGACCTGCTGCTGTCTCCGGCTTTGCGCCTTCGGTTTCGGTTAAAAGGCTCAGACAGATATGGTAGTGTCTCCCAAACAACGCTACTGCCTCAATGTTCACGTCTTCAGAGTGTCGTTTCACACCACAGGATAAGAAGAGAGGTATCTCTGTTTCTTAATTCATAGATGAAACGTTCATCAGTATGAAGGACCGTCCCAGCCGGGACACGCCGCCAACTCCCCCCATTTTTTCGTACTTCCCCCGATGCGAGCATTAAAATAACTTGCCCCCGGTAGCGTACGAGGTGAGGAAACGTCGGTGACGGCGCGATAACAGTGGCGCCTACAGCGATATCATCTCGCTCTTCAATGCCTTGTCTTCCGATGATGATGGTATGGAGATGCGCCCTGACGTAGTGAGTGTGAGAATGGACTTCGCTGAACGTACAATGCCATCTTAGATTGGGTAGTAAAGTGACCAGACTTTCCCACAAATGGCAAAAACTACTGTCTTTCAGAAGGGATGGTGATAACCGAAATTGCCACGGAAACACGGACCTATCACCCTGCGCCGCCAAAGCTCTCTGTTCATGGCATCGTGAGAGTTGAGAGAACATATTGCCGGCAAAATAACTAACGGTCAAAGGTGATTTTCCTGAAATCAGGATTCCACAAAGCGCATTGATCAAACGCTGCAAGGGTTCCGCGCGCTCTTGTTTTCTCGCGGTAAAGATGGGAAGTGCCGTGCCAACCATACGAGGAAGGTCTTTCACTGTTCGCTTGTTAAAACTGGTCGGACCAGCACTATCGGTTCACAACAGCTGTGGCTAGTGCCGCCGATGCCTTCAGCTCTGGCAGAATAGTAAAGAGATCGCCCACAAGACCATAATCAGCCACTTGGAAGATCGGTGCTTCTTCATCCTTGTTGATCGCAACAATCACGCGGCTGTCTTTCATTCCGGCCAGATGCTGGATCGCACCGGAAATACCGACTGCAATGTAAAGTTCCGGTGCAACCACCTTACCGGTCTGGCCAACCTGCCAGTCATTTGGAGCGTAGCCCGCATCAACCGCCGCGCGGCTGGCACCAACGGCTGCACCAAGCTTGTCGGCAACAGGAAGGATCACTTCCTCAAACTTCTCCGACGAACCAAGTGCACGACCGCCCGAGATGATGATCTTGGCAGAAGTCAGTTCCGGACGATCGGAATCCGAAAGCT
>NZ_BSQC01000038.1:0-1809 GCF_030268145.1 Brucella sp. NBRC 12950 | reverse complement strand
GGTTTTCGTTTTCGCGGACTGATTTGAGGATCATGCCGAAAGGCGAATTGATGATGCGCCAGATCGCAAAGACCCCGATCACAAACACAGCCAGCACAAAATAATACATATTCATCGGCTGATTAAGATCGATAAAGCCAAACAGATAGCCGCGTGGCACACCCTGAAGACCATCTTCGCCGTGTGTAAAGGCCGCCTGCAGACAGAAAAAGAAGAACATCTGCGCTAAGGCCAGCGTGATCATCGTTGAATAGATGCCCTGACGACGGATGGCGAGATAGCCGATGATGAGGCCGAGACCCGCGGCTGTCAGCATACCAAGCAGGATGCCGATTTCGGGCGTTACACCCCATTCCTTGACCGCATGAGCCGTCACATAGGCAGCACCGCCAAAGAAGGCTGCATGGCCAAATGATAGAATGCCGGTATAGCCGAGCAAGAGGTTGAAGGCTGAGGCAAAGAGCGCGAAGCACAGCATCTTCATCAGGAAGATCGGGTAGACCATGAAGGGTGCTACGATCAATCCAGCAATGGCAATCGCCAGAACGACTGCCGAAAGGCTGTTGAGGGCCGGCGCTTTTGCCTGATGATTTGCCGTCGTTGCTTTGAGAGCAGTATCAGTCATATCAGGCCTCCTTCCCGAACAATCCGGCGGGTCGCACCAGGAGGACGATAGCCATGATAACGAAGATGACGATGCTGGAAGCTTCTGGATAGAACACCTTGGTCAAACCTTCAGCCAGCCCCAGCACATAGCCGGTGATGATGGCGCCAAGGATCGAACCCATTCCGCCGACCACGACCACGGCAAAGACCACGATGATGATGTTGGACCCCATCAGCGGGCTGACCTGATAGATGGGAGCCGCCAGAATTCCGGCAAAGCCAGCAAGAGCTGCACCCAACGCATAGGTGAAGGTGAGCAGCAGTGGCACATTGATGCCGAAGGCTTTGACCAGTGTCGGGTTTTCGGTTGCGGCGCGTAAGTAAGCGCCAAGCTTGGTCTTCTCGATCAGCAGCCATGTGCCGATACAGATGACGAGTGACGCCACCACCACCCATGCGCGATAGTTGGGCAGGAACATGAAGCCGAGATTATTGCCGCCTGCAAGTGATGGCGGGACGGCATAGGGTTGACCGGCAGCACCATAATAATAGCGGAAAGTGCCTTCGATCACGAGCGCCAGACCAAAAGTGAACAGCAGGCCATAGAGCGGATCAAGATTATAGAGCCTTGAAAGTGCAACGCGCTCGATGATGGCACCGCCCAGACCCACGATCAGTGGAGCGAGAATAAGCGCTGGCCAATAGCCGATGCCAAGGCCGCTTAACAGCAGGTAGCCAACAAATGCGCCGAGCATATATTGCGCGCCATGGGCAAAATTGATGATGCGCAAAAGCCCGAAGATGATGGCGAGGCCGAGGCTAAGCATGGCGTAGAAAGAGCCATTGATGAGGCCTACGAGCAACTGCCCAAGAAGCGCTTGCAAAGGTATTCCAAAAATCATTGTCATTGATTCAAACCCCCAGAGCTTGCGTGAGCGATGCCATCCGTGCTGGCAGCTCGGCGGTTGGGAAGTTTTCCGTCACCACACCATGATCCATCAGATAAAAGCGGTCCGCGACTTTGGCTGCAAAGCGGAAGTTCTGCTCGACCAGCAACACAGTCATGCCGCGCTTTTTAAGTTCCACCAGCACATCGCCGATGCGCTGGATGATGACGGGCGCAAGCCCTTCGGTCGGCTCATCAAGCAGCATCACCTTCACGCCGGTACGCAGGATGCGGGCAATCGCCAGCATCTGCTGTTC
>NZ_BSQC01000037.1:0-2445 GCF_030268145.1 Brucella sp. NBRC 12950 | reverse complement strand
GCGGGGCTTTGCCTCTCCTGCTCATCCATTGTTGCACGCGCATGAGCGACAGGCTCAAAGGCTGCCAGCAGTTCCTTCGTATAAGGATGCTGCGGATTATGCAGAATATCTTGTGTGGAACCCATTTCCTGGATTTCCCCACCCTTAAGCACCACAATCCGATCTGCAATCTGAGCCACAACCGCAAGATCGTGGGAGACATAAACACCGGCAATATGCTGCTTCTTCATCACCGATTTGAACGCACGCAACACTTCAATCTGTGTCGTGACATCAAGGGCCGTCGTCGGCTCATCAAAAATCACAAGCTTGGGGCCGCCAATAAGCGCCATGGCTGCGGAAAGCCGCTGTAATTGCCCGCCCGACACCTGATGCGGATAGCGATCGCCAATCGTTTCAGCATGGGGCAAGGCAAGCGCCTTGAACAGTTCAACAGCCTTCTTGCGTGCCTCCTCCTTCGACATCAGCTTGTGGATCTTCGTCACCTCAATGACCTGATCCATGATGCGGTGGGCGGGGTTAAACGAGGCTGCAGCACTTTGCGGAACATAAGACACTTCCGTCCCACGCTTGGCTGCCCGTTTGCCCTCCGAAAGCGTGACAATGTCCTGCCCTGCAAGCGCTATTGTGCCGCTCGTTATGCGACAACCCGGACGCGTGTAACCCATCAATGTGAGCGCAATCGTCGTCTTTCCAGAACCACTCTCGCCAATAAGGGCAACAATCTCCCCTTCTGCAATCTCAAAACTGACATCACGGATGATCTCAACCGTGCGTCCTGCATCCGTCTTTGCATCCACACGAAGGTTTTTGATCTCGACAAGATTACGCATTCATTCACTCCTGTCGCGGATCTTTTGCGGAAGATTATCAATCAGCAGATTAACGCTGATGGTGAGGCTTGCAATGGCAATCGAAGGAAACACCACGGCAGGCGCGGCAAAGGAGAGGCCACCGATATTTTCTTTCACCAACGCGCCCCAGTCAGCAAAGGGTGGCTGAACACCAAGCCCAAGAAAGGACATGCTCGACAACAGCAGAACGATAAACACAAACCGCAAACCAAAATCAGCCAGAACCGGTCCGATAATGCCCGGCAAGATCTCAGAGCGAATAAGGTAGCCAATCTTCTCCCCACGTGCGCGGGCAACCGTCACATAATCCATGGTGTTGATGTTGATCGCCAATGCACGGGCAAAGCGATAACTGCCCGGCGTGTAAATCACTGCCATCGTGATAATCAGGATCGGGATCGAAGACCCCACACCAGCCACAATAACCAATGCAAGGATCTTGCTCGGTATCGATGTCAGCGCATCCAGAAAGCGGCTCAGGGCGGAATCAAACCATCCGCCAATCACTGCAGCGCTCATTCCAAGCGTCACACCAAAGAAACAGGCCAGAAACACCGCCGCAAGCGAGATGCCAACGGTAAAGCGTGCGCCATAGATAATCCGCGAGAGCATATCGCGGCCCAGATAATCAGTCCCCAGCGGAAACTGGGCACTTATAGGGCCAAAGAAATCAAAATCGACAATCTCTCCAACCGGATGCGGCGCGATCCAGGGTGCCGCAATGGCGACCAGTGCCCAGCACAGGATGATCAGGAACGAAACCGTACCAACCAGATTAACGCGATAACCAAAGCGGGGAGATTTTGACTTGCGCTGACTTGAAACAGAAGCGGTCATGATTATCGCAGCCTCGGGTTTGAAACGATGGCAATAAGGTCGGCTATGGTGATGAGCAGAAGATAGCCAAAACAAAAGATCATCGCACAGGTCTGAATAAGCGGCAGATCACGCGTTGCAACAGCATCAAGCATCAGCTTGGCAATGCCAGGATAATTGAAGATGGTTTCAACGATAATCACACCGCCAAGCAAATAAGACAGCGATAAAGCCACCGCATTCACAATGGGCCCAAGTGCATTGGGCAAGGCATGCACAATCACCATCCGACTGCGTGAAGCCCCCTTCAAAAGCGCCATCTCGACATAGGCTGTGTTGAGTGTTTCAAGAACCGCTGCTCGTGTCATGCGGATCATCTGCGCCGAAATCACAAAACTAAGGGTGATGACCGGCATGGCAAAGACTTTGAGGAGCCCAAGAAAGGATGTCACCTCATTGGCCATCGAAAGAGCGGGAAGCCAGCCCAGATAAACCGCAAACACAATCACTGCGATGGTTGCGACCATGAATTCCGGCACCGAAATAACCGAAATCGTAATAATCGAAACAAGGCGATCGTAAATCGTACCCCGCATGATTGCAGCCGTAATGCCAAGAAACAAGGCAACCGGTACCGAGATCGCAGCCGTCACACCGGCAAGCTTCAGCGAATTCACCAGCCGGTTACCCAGCAAATCTGCAATCGGGACATTATTGACATAAGAGACACCAAGATCACCGCGAAGCAAGTTTCCAAGCCAATACAAAAAGCGCA
>NZ_BSQC01000036.1:0-2553 GCF_030268145.1 Brucella sp. NBRC 12950 | reverse complement strand
ACCCCCGTTATACACATTGTTTTAGCAAGTTAAAGTTGCGACGTTCCCAGCAGATTACAGATGCGACAGGTGCTGACGTTCAGCCCCCATTCCGAGAGGCTGGTCGGGGTTGCAAACGAGGAATGGGGGCGGGTGAATATCCACCTCTTCGGCTTTAGCTTTCTTAGTAGCAATTGTTCTGTCAGCAGTTGATACTCGGCTCACCTGCATCGGGCAGGAGAGGGATCCAAGTCGTACAATGCTACCAAAAATCTGCCTGCAAGGTGACGTCGATATCGCTGCACTCTCACCACTGCTTCGCGGTATGCTGCTTGCAGTTGCCTATGCTCAGCGCGAGGGTGGCATCGGACTAACGGCAACCGGCGCGATGAACCGCAAGTTCGTGCATTGGGCTGCTGAGAACTTCCTCTGGCCCAGGTTCACAGCCAAAGACCTCTTCAGCATGCACAAGGTGCTCAATGAAAACGACATGCCACCACTTTGTGTTGTGCACGACCTGACCCGTTATCTGAAGCTTCTTCGCCGCAGGAAAAATGTACTGCTGCCAACCAAACGTGGCCTGGAGTTTCTGGTCAATCCACACGCTTTCTTCGATCTGATCGCCACCGATTATCTCTATTCGTATATTCATGCCACCGAACGTAAAGAGGCGATCCAGGCACGATTGCGTTGGTGGCGTATGTATCTCAATCTACTCAATATCAAGACCAGAGAAGGGTGTAAGCCGATGGACATTGTAAAGATACTCTATCCGGATATCGCTCATCTGTCCGACACTGAAATAGCCGTCGATGCGTGGGACCTGAAATTCGAGCTTCGGTACGGTGTCCTGCGACGCTTATGCTGGCTCGGCCTGCTTTTTGAGGCAAGAGAAGGGCTCAGCTTGCTTGACGACGGAACCTTCCACAAAACACCGCTTTGGACAGCTTGCCTGCAATTGGAGTCGGATATGCAAAGCGATATCGGCGTCCATTGACGCCCTTTATTCCGGCGCTGGCTGTCTCAATAAAGCTTGTTCTCGCCGGGCAATGACGGCAGGGTCGTTCATGTAAGCTGTGCGCGATTTACGCTCTCGCTTCTGATAGCCATTCCCGACACTGCCGTCAGGTATACCAAACATATGGTTGGCCTGACCAGTACGACGCGGACCGCTTTTGCTGCGTTGCTGCTCCCGTCCCGCCTGCATCTCAGCGACGATCAACAGCATGTCATCCAGCCGTTTGTTCTCGACAACAGGTGAGCGATGAATGGAACGAAGCTTGTCGAATGTTGTATAGGGCAGGGTGTCCGTACCGTGCATGATCTCCAGACGTCCGTCGGGATAGTCGCAGACAATGACCTTCTGCCGCGCAAGCCGCTTTGCAACTTCGGTCGGTTCCAGGATGAACAGCACTTTATCATAGCGTAGTGTCAGTGTTTGTGACAGCGTTCGCACTTCCTTCCGGCACAGCGCACCATCAATATTCTCATGCGCTGCCAGCGGTCGATGCATGTCCTTGGGATTGCGTGGCTCCTTGCCAAAACGGGCATTGAAATCTGCAATATATTCCGGCGCATATGCATTGGCTGCTTCGATCGTATCGATGCCGCGCAGCCGCAATTCCTTAACCAGACGATCCTGCAAAGTCCTGTTTGCCCGCTCAACACGGCCTTTGGCCTGTGGAGTATTGGCACAGATAATGTCGATGTTGAGCTCATAAAGTGCCCGACCAAACTGTGTCAGGCCGCTTGTTCGATCTTGCTTCGACGGATGAAGCGAACGAAAAACGCCGTGTTTGTCGCTATAGAAAGCTAGTGGTTTGCCCCATTGCTGGAGATATGCCTTCGTCGCATGAAAATAATCAAACGTGTTCTCTGAGCCCGCAAAACGCAAATGCAGGAGCTTGCCAGTGGCATCGTCGATATAAACGAGGAGGGCGCATTTGGGACCCCGCTCCTCGAACCACCAATGATGCGAGCCGTCGATCTGTATCAGTTCACCAAAGCAATCACGCCGGCCGCGCGGTTGATGCAGTTGCCGCTTGCGTTCGCGACGTGATGTCCACAATCCCGCTGCTGTCATCCATTGCCGCAGCGTCTCCTTGCTGACTGAAAGCCGATGGCGTTCAATCAGCTTCTCACAGGCCAGTGTCGGCCCAAAGTCCCGATAATACGTCCGTACAATATCCAGAATATCATTCCGGAAATCCTCGCCATAACGGCGATTGCTCGGACGACCGCGCTTGCCCGAAACAAGGCCCGCTGCACCAAGCCGATCAAATGCCTGTAACATCCGATGAATCTGACTACGACTGAGGCCAAGCAGCGCCGCTGCCTCCACCACACGAAGCTGATTATCTCTGATTTGCTGAACAGTCTTCAGCCGGTTGAGTTCTTTCTGCGACATCGTGATCAAACAAGACATGACGGCTCCCATCCGCTGTTTGCTGCTGAAAGCCCAGTCTTCCTTTCCGCGTTCGATTTGAAAAGGGCAAGAGAGGCAAAAATTGTCGCATCTCTAAATTGCCCATGTGTCGCATCTGTATATTGCCGTTATACACATCGATTGCATAA
>NZ_BSQC01000035.1:0-2746 GCF_030268145.1 Brucella sp. NBRC 12950 | reverse complement strand
GTAAGCGCGCATTTCTCTGCGCCTGTGATTGAATAGATTGATGCTGCAATTTGCGTCACGCCCGAAGGAGGGGCGCGACGCGATGGATGGAAACGAGAGAAACAGCATTCAGTTGAAGCCGATAGGCATTCGGGCGAACGGTGGCCGGGAATACGATCCGGCTGACAAGGTGAGGTTGGTCGTGGAATGCCTGAAGCCCGGGGTTTCGGTGGCCGGGCTTGCGGTTGCACATGGGTTAAACCCGAATCTCGTGCGCAAATGGATTAGCGATTACCGGAAACGGCAGCAAGACAGGCAAAGCCCTGCATCGCCTGCGGCGTCAGCGTTTATTGAGATCGTTGCGGCTGGCGAACCGATCAAGACCATAACGACGTCCGCCGATACGGATCAGCAAGGTGTGAGGTCTCATGAAGCCGCAGCATGTGTGCAATCTTCTGGCCTGTTGGGGCATGACGCAGCGAGTGAAATCGTCCGGGAAAAGGTAACGCCTCTGCTGGCAATCAGTCTGGAAGCGCTAACGGATGCCGTTCTGAGCGCGGTTGCGGGATGGCGTGCTGAACTTGATCCGATGGTTGTTCGGAACACACTTGAGCGTCGCAAGCGCCTTGGTGGCTGGGCTGTCCATGAAGGTGACGACAGTGCCGTCGAGCAGGCGTCGGAGACCGGAGGGGAGCGCATGGAACTGCCGGATATTGGCGATGGCAGCAGGGCGGAGGGGTTGGCCGCTTCGTTATCCGATGGACCGCCGCGTTACCTGCGTACTTATGATGCTGCGCTGTTCCTGAGGTTGTCAGCGCGAACGATGGAAAAGCACCGCTGCTGTGGCACGGGGCCGGTCTATCGCAAACTCGGTGGTCGGGTCGTTTATGCACTTTCCGACCTGGAGCATTGGGCGGCCCGGGGCATTGTCAGTTCGACGGCCGACAGCACAATGGTCCGCGCGGCCAGAACGCAGCGTCAGAGGGAAGAATGATCATGGTCCTCAAAACGATGACAACAGTCATGGAGGGCCTTTGCCATGCTGCGTCTGGCCGATGATGTGAAAGTCTATCTTCACCGCGAACCGGTCGATCTGAGAGCGGGTATCGACAGCCTTGCGATACTGGTCGAGCAAACCATGCAGCTCGATCCGTGGTCGCGGTCCATATTTGCGTTTTGCAACCGCCAGCGGGACCGGATGAAACTCCTCTTCTTCGATCGGCAGGGGTTTATCCTTGTTTTGAAGCGTCTCGAAGCCGACAGGTTCCGTTGGCCGCGCCGGGCGGAAGCGGTTCTGACGCTCACGACGGAGCAGCTTCATTGGCTTCTGGACGGCATCGACATCGATGCGATGTCCCGTCATCCGGTACGACGTTATTGTAGTGTTGCCGGCATTGTGCCGGAACCCGAAGGGCGCGTTTCGCTGTAATAGCTTCAGCCAGCCTCTGGCGAGAAAATCGTTGACCTGACAGGAGGCTCCTGATTCAAGAATCGGGATGAATCCAACCTGTTCGACGTCAGATCCCGATGAACTGCTTGCCCAGATTGCTGCGCTGAAGGCGGAGAACGGTAAACTCGTCGAGAAAGTCGCAGAGCTTGAGGAAGCGCTCGTCCTCGCCAATCTCAAGCTCTACGGGCCCAGCAGCGAAAAGCTCGATGATCGCGTCTTCAATGAGGCCGAACAGGCCGCCGGGACTGAAGATGCCGAGGAATACGACGGCGGTGACGGTGGCGATGATGCCATCATCAATTTGCCGGACACCGGGCTTGCCGAACCAGGGGAGCAACTTCGCAAAAAGCGTGGGCGCAAACGCCTTCCCACTCATCTGCCACGTGAACGCGTCGAATACGATGTGACGGAAGATCAAAAGCTGTGCCCTTGCTGCCGTCATCCGATGCACAGAATGGGTGAAGTCGTCACCGAACAATTGCATGTGGTGACGAGCGCGAAGGTCTTGCAGAATGCACGGGCCAAATATGCCTGTCGGAATTGCGAGCGCACTGGCATCACCACCCCTGTGGTGATCGCGCCGATGCCGCCGCAGCCCTTGCCGGGCAGCGTCGCCACGCCCTCGACGCTGGCATTGGCGCTTGTCAGCAAATATGTGGATGGAATGCCGCTCTATCGCCTGTCGCAGGCATTCGACCGGATCAATGTGCCGATGAGCCGTGGGACCTTCGGCAATTGGGTGATCCGCGCCTGCGATCTGCATCTGAACCGCATTTATGATGCCCTGAAGGAAAAGCTTCTGGCCCAGCCCGTTCTCCATGGCGATGAGACCTGGGTGCAGGTGCTGAAGGAAAAGGGGAGAAAGCCCCAGAACAAATCCTACATGTGGGCCTTTCGCAGCGCGCAGGACAGCGAACAGCCAGTCGTGCTGTTCGAATACCAGCCCGGTCGCGGCAAGCAGTACCCTCAGGCTTTTCTTGGCGACTATCGCGGTCTTCTGATCAGTGACGGTTACGAGGCCTGGCGCACGATCAGCGGTGCCATGCATTTTGGCTGCATGGCGCATGCGCGCAGGAAGTTCAACGACGCGTTGCTGGCCATGAAGAAACCCGGTGGCGCGCCGATGGAGGCCATGAAGGTGTTCGCAATGCTTTACCAGATCGAAAAGCAGGCGCGCGAAGACGAGCCGGGTGACGGGGAAACACGCCACGCCTATACATTCCGGTTGCGCCAGCAGCATAGTGTGCCGGTGTTGATTGCCTTCAGGCAATGGCTCGAAAAAATATCCGGGAAGATTGCACCCAAAAGCAAGCTCGG
>NZ_BSQC01000034.1:0-3401 GCF_030268145.1 Brucella sp. NBRC 12950 | reverse complement strand
CCTATATCGCGCTGATGATCGATACACCTGAGCTCGCCCGCCGCATCCACGCCAATCTTGGACCGACTACAGGCCAGGATGATCCCAATACCTTCACCATCATCTGGAACCGCCCAGGAACCATACGCTAAACGCTTGAGCCCGCCGAAAGGCGGGCTTCGCCTCTCAACAAAAGAGGCCGGGTTTTAAGATCAAGGACGTGGCGACAACGGGCAGTACGCAATTTCATCGCACTGCACACTGACCCGTGACTTTGGGCCGGTAGCACCGCTTTGATCGGTGCCTGTAGTTCGCTTTGGTTTGGCTCTCGCTATCAGACCGAATTTTGTAGCTGCCAATTCATATTGAGCAGGCTTTTCAGAACGAAGCCCCCAACATTTTGCCGTTTGATTTTGGCCGTGTTCCTAATCAATCTGGGTCAGTTTTATTGATTACTTTACGCAATTTTGAATCAGATTTTACGGAGAGAATTACGGACACGAAAAAACCGGCACGGAGGCCGGCTTCTTCGGAATTGGGACTAACAGGACGGCAAT
Organism: Brucella sp. NBRC 12950; assembly: GCF_030268145.1. Classification (NCBI taxonomy): domain Bacteria; kingdom Pseudomonadati; phylum Pseudomonadota; class Alphaproteobacteria; order Hyphomicrobiales; family Brucellaceae; genus Brucella; species Brucella sp. NBRC 12950. The sequence goes on along the minus strand of NZ_BSQC01000034.1, from coordinate 2,865 downwards.
CCTGCCAATAGCTCAAAAACAACAGAGCTAAATTTAGTCTTTTCCACACATCTATGCAAGCCTCTAGCGCTTCCGCGCCACGGATTTTTTGTGCCTTTCTCTGAAAGGACAACATGTCGAGTACAACCTTATGTTTACGCAAAGCGTTCATGCAGCAAAAAGTGGCGGAACTCTTGAGGCGCGCTAAGACGATTGAACAGATAAATGAGGTCTTCAAACTCGTGAGCGAATTGATCACGCTCACTGACGAACTCGACCCGATGAGCGTCACGCTTTATGAATTTGTGCTCGAGCGACGAACCGAATTGCAGAACCAGCCGCAGCAGTGGTCTCGCACCAATAGCTGGTTTCCACGGCGCGTGCCCTCACTTCAATCTCGCGCGGAAGCGGCTTCAGGAAAACGTGACCCTCAGCGTCTCGAACGTAAGCGCCGTTTCGGTGGTTCATCGGTGTTGCCACAGCAGCTCAGCGGAATGTTCACGGAAGGTGAACGAGCCGTCCTTTATATCGTAGCCTCCGATATTCGGCAGACCGGTCAATGCTGCTGCACCAACAAGGAAATCGGCGATCGCGCAGGGGTAGGGCTCACAACGACCCGTAATGCATTGCGGAAAGCCCGAACGCATGGACTGATCTCCGTGGAACATCGGGAGCAATGGCGTGGTAAGAACCTCTCCAACATTGTACGGATCGTCTGCACTCACTGGAAGCGTTGGCTTGTGAAATTCAGACCGAACCTAGGCTTTTCTAAGCGTTCGATGGGTGTCAGGACATCAACGTCCATAGATACCTACGGTATAAAAGAACAGAAAGAAAAGCGAGTTTGCCAAGAAAATTTCAGCAGATCAGGTTTTGTTCCAGCGTATTCTTACCGTAAACCGTCCTATGGCTGACGCCAGATGTCCCGTTTCTGACAGAAATGAACTCGCAGCAGGTGACAAAGCGGCTTTTGAAAAGGCGCAACGAGGAGGCTTGGGTTAAACACTGTCACTAATCCACGATACTGGGTCAGATTGGAAACACGGATGTTCTGGAAACACCGTCGGCTAGCCACCCGCGAGCACTAAGTGATAATGCTTGCGGTTAAGTCGCTGATGGATAACAAAACTGCTGCTTTACTGGGATGCGCGGAGCCCTATTGAGCAGGGGTGTCTGAGCTTTCTCCCTCGCGCCAACCGCAATGCTCGCATTCAGTAAAAAGAGGCTGTTTGCGAAAACACCCGCTTCGCTAATTATGTCCGACTGTTTGCTTGAGTTCGCCTGATTTACGCCGTTGATGCTTCCATGCAGCTCCAGCTTTCCTCATTCCTTGGCTTGTACCCGTGGGCATACCTCTTCCTTGCCACATCTCGGAATGTGCGAATTGCATCAGCCTCGTGTTCGAAGTGTTGTAGCTTACACTGGCCAGAGGTACCGATCCTTCCCCATTGCCGAAAAAGGCAAGGCTCTCCGAACAGCGAATAGGAGATATGCATGGCGTAAAAGCGCGCCATGTTTCGATTGTGGTCATTGCGTTCGACGTAAAGTTCAAGTTGCCGTTCGATCATTTCATCAACGTCGTTGAAAACATCCTCAGCGTCTAATGAGACTTTTGAATCAATCGGGGCGGATTGATTCATTCCCGTGAACTGAAACAGCCTTACGGCCGGTTGTTCGCAGAACCCTGGACAGATAATCGAAAGTTAAGGATGACCAGTTTTTGCCCCGATGGTAAAAATCATCTCTCAAAGAGGCTAAGGGGGGAAGAGGGGAGGAAATGTGATGGGGAAGAATGGATTCCACAAATCTGGAAAATTACAATCGCTTCTCATTGATGGAAAACAGGCGGCGACAAGGTCTGCCAGACCGCCAGAAGCAATAGACTGGGTCGACCGGCTGCCAAATTTACATTTTGTCGCTATTGCATTGGCGTGCGGGCTCGGCACATTGGTTTTAATCACCAACGTCTTCTAAACTTGGGTACCTTTCTGCAATCACCACTGTGTATCAGCGAGGGGTGTGTATGAATGTTTTGATGATCCACATGACAGGACAAATGCCGAATAAGGACTGCTGTGAACGTTGGGATCCCCGTAGATCAGAACTTGGATTATCCGGATCTCGTTGAAAGGGTCGACGAGGTTAATGGGCATTTGAAGCGTCTGACGGCAGGCAAAAAGACAATAAGATATTCATCTTTTCAGACTTGTCGGCTTTGGCTAATGTCGCTGTGCGCAACGCTAGGAAGTTTGGTCGCATCCAGTTGCGCAGCCCCGGAATGTTGTGAGACGTGCCGGGGCTTTTTAATCTTCCCCGAGTGGTTCTCGCGCTTGCGTTCCGTTTTCCCCTACTTCACACGGATTTCAAAAGCTTAGGGCATCCGCCCTCAGCGCGCTTCGGATTGGTTTCCGCCCAGCTTCGCTCGCTTTGCTCTCTGCAGCTGGTTCCCCGCGAAACCACCCCTCCGCTTGCACACCCGCTGTTCGCCACGAGGCAAGAGGTACAGCAGCGCAGAGCTGCTGACCCCTTTAGGGGACAGAACTTAAAAGCGGAGAAAGCCTATGACTATCTGCACTGATACAGCCAGTTTCGACAATGCCCGCGCGATGCGTGAGGACGAAATGTTGAAAACTGCACCGTCTGTTTTTGCCCTCACTGCCCATGAAAGCCGCTCACACCGCTTTCAGCCAATCCCGACAATCGAAATCCTGCGTGCGCTCACCAAAGAGGGTTTTGTGCCGGTCGGAGCAAAGCAATCTCGCAGTCGGATTGAAGGCAAAGCCGAGTTTACCAAACACCTCATTCGCCTGCGCCGTATCGATGACGGTAATAGCTACAGCGTCGGTGACAATATCTGTGAAATCCTTCTCAAGAACGCCAATGACG
>NZ_BSQC01000033.1:0-4587 GCF_030268145.1 Brucella sp. NBRC 12950 | reverse complement strand
ATGCCAAGGGCAAGGTCGATCTCAGCGCAACCGACAATGTCACGATCGCTGAAGCCCGCGATACCGGCTATTCTCAGCTTGATACGAGTTCAAAGGGCGTCTTCAGCAAAAAGGAAAGCCATAGCCGCACGGATACTGAAACCGCTGTTGGATCATCGATCAGCGGCGGTAACGGTGTTGATATCACCTCTGGCAACGATACAACGATCTCTGCCTCGAACATTCAGGCGGGAACGGCCGATAACAAGGCTGATCTCAATATCGATGCCGGTGGCGATCTGATTATCGCATCCGGCAAAGACACCGTTGAAACAGATGCATCCAAATCAAAATCAGGCCTTTTGTCGAAGAAGAGCGACAAGAGCCATACTTACGATGAAACGACCGTTGCATCCGAGCTTGGTGCTTCTGGCAATGTGAACCTCAATGCTGGCGATAATGTCGTCATTGCAGGCTCCAGGGTCACGGCTGGCGACGATATCGCCATCGAAGGTGACAGTGTCTCGATCATCGGTGCGCAGGAACGCCATGATGCCTCATCTTCATCCAAGAAATCCGGACTTGGTGCGGGCTCAGGCGACGGCTTTTATTCGATCTGGGGCAAGGAAGAGAAAAGCAGCAGCGAGAACATCGTCGCCAATGTCGGTTCTGCGCTTTCGGCGGGAAATGATGTTTCCATCAAAGCCCGCGAGACTGATGTCAATATTATCGGCTCCCATGTGCAAGCCGGCAATGACATCGCGCTCGATGCGGCGCGTGACGTCAATATCCTTCCCGGCGCGGAAAGCTATGCGTCGGAAGACAAAGAGAAGCGCTCAGGCTTTGGTGTTCAGCTGAGTTCCGGCAATGGTTCAGCTTCGATTGGAATTGGTTTTGGTTCAGCAAAGACAGAAGCCAGTGAAGGCGCAGAAACCAATGCGGTTTCGAGCCTTAATGCAGGCCGGGATGTGATCATCACGGCGGGCCGTGATGCCAATCTTCAGGCGGCTCAGGTTGTTGCTGGCTCCACGGTCGACATTCTCGCTGAGCGGGACGTTAATCTGCTCTCGGCGCAGGACAAGACAAATTATGAATTTATGCATCAGGAACTGTTTGTCGGTGTTACCGCAACAGTCTCATCGCAGGCAGCAGCAGCCGTCGGCAATGCCTTTGAGGCTGGAAAAAGGGTCGGTGACGGTAGCACAGCCAATTCCATTGCGATGGCAACCATCGCAGGGATCAACGGCAAATACGTCTATGATACGCTCATCGATGGACAGCCATTCAATCCAGGCCTCTTACAGAACGGCCCGCTCCTGAGCACATCGCTCAGTGTCGGCTTCCAGTATTCGAAGAACAGTGCCGAGGGATCGACATCGACACCTGTGGTGACCACGATCAATGCTGGCGATACAGTGATCATCGAAGCAGGCCGCGATATCAATGCGGTCGGTGCGCAGGTGAGCGCCGGTTATGATCAGTACGGGCTTCCGACAGGTGGGCGTGGTGATATTGCGCTGATTGCTGGCAATGACATCAATCTGGAAAGTGCCAAAGCAACCAGTGAGAACTCCAGCAAGAATGTCTCAGGCGGAGTTTCTATTGATCTCCTGAACCCTGGCGTGAACTTCAACTACGGTCAGGGGAAAGGCAACGATACCACCGTCACCAATATCAACACGCATGTGACAGGCAGCGGAACTGTCTATGTCAACTCCGGCAATGACACAAACCTGCGGGGTGCGACAGTTTCCGGCGAGACCGTGATTGCTGATATTGGCGGCGATCTGAACATTGAAAGTCAGCTCGATACTGCGACAGCCAAGGCCAATCAGGTCAATGTCAGCGGTGGTGTTGGAACGAACGCTCAGGGCCAGACAAGCGGCGGCATCTCCGGATCTTATCAGACAGCCAAGGGTGATGCAGCCATTGTCTCCGAACAATCTGGCATTCATGCAGGCGAAGGTGGCTTCGACATAAAGGTCGACGGCAACACCAAGCTGACCGGTGGTCTGATCACGAGCGAGGCCGATCCTGAAAACAATCGCCTTGAAACCGGAACTTTAGAGTTCGAAGATCTCGACACACATTCCAAATGGAAAGCTGACACCTATGGCGGTGGCTTCGGTGCAAGTGGTCCGCTCGTCTCTCCGCCGATCAAGGAAGGTGAAAGCGAAACCGGAAAGGCGCTTTCAGCAATCTCTCCAGGCGAGATCATCATTACTGATCCCAACAATCAGCAGCAGAACATTGATGATCTGCGCCGCGACACCACCGATACCAATACGTCGCTGCCCGGAATACCAGATCTTCAGAAACTCCTCAGTGAGCAGCTGAAGACGCAGCAGCTCTATGACGATGCAGCCGCCAAAGCAGCCAACATGATCGGCACCAAGGCTAGTGACTTGGCGAATGCTGCATACGAACGTGGCGACAAAGACGAATATGAGTTCTGGAAAGAAGGTGGTCCTGGTCGCGCGGCGCTTCATGCAATCGCGGGCGGTCTCCTTGGAGGGGTCACAGACTTCAGCGGCATGTTGAGCGGCGCTCTCGGCGGTGCATCTTCGGCTCTACTAGCGCCTAAGATTAGGGAACTAGTTGCAGAGTTCGTCAAAGAATCTGGACTGACTGGTTCGGCAGCAGAGTTCATGACCAACACAGTAACTGGTTCAATCCTTCAAGGAATTGGCGGTGTTACCGGTGGGGCTGGAGCAGCGTATGCAGGGAATGCATATCAGTTTAATTATCTCGATCATGCGGATGCCGAAAAGCGGGCTGCGGCTAAAGCTGCATGCGCTCAAGGGGATGCCGCTGCATGCGAAACGGCAAAGCAACTTGATGAAAAGGATGAAAGGCAACAGAAAGCTTATGTAGATTGTCGAGCAAATGGCTTTTCTGGCGATGGCTGTGGCAGCGTCCTTTGGGATGCAACTGCGGCGATGTCGAGTTATAGCGGAATAGCCGAAGTTTATCTGCAGCAAGACGATTGGAACAGAATTGTTCAAGACCCGGATGTTCAGCAGCAACTTCTGAATCTGTTCGCTCCAGAAGGCTACGACAACCTTTCAGCTGAAAAGCGCGCTGAACTAAATAAAGTAGTCAAATTCCTGGTTTCTGATCCTTCGGGTTTCACAGGAATGCCTTATCTCATTAAGAAAGTTCAAGAGGGCGATCTCTTGGCGATTGCCCAGTTCGTGGGATTGGTATCCAAAGTAAAAGGCGTATCAGCGGTCTCGAAAGCCTTGGGTAAAGAAAACCCAGTGGAAGACGGCCCGGCAATAACAGTTAAAGACCACTATACTCACCACAAAGATATGGTTGATGATTTAAAGGAGCAGCTAGAAAGCCAAGGATTTCGGGTTTCTGGAAAAGAAGTGTCATTTGGGAACTCTTGTGGCGTGGGAAGATGTCGACCAGACATCATTTACGAAGCCCCGGATGGGAAAATAAGCATCATAGAAGTTAAAACCGGTAATGCTGGCCTTTCGATAAGGCAAAGTGAAATCTATCCGCAAATAAAAGATGGTAACGCGATACCTAGAGGAAAAGTGGCACGCGAGTTCGGGTTGATTCCCAATATGCCGTTGAAAAACCAAGGTTACCCGAATGGGATACCAATTGAAATTAAGAATTTTCCGGGAGTAGGAGAATGAAAGAAGATCAACTTGAACCGACAATCCTGTCACTTGGATGGATCATAGATGAGGATGAATTAAACGACGCTTTTGCAAATTATATTCTTGAAGACCGTGTTGTTCAGTGGATTTTCAGCTTCGATAAAATTCGGGGTCAGCAGAAAATAGGCGGAATGCTCTCTTTATCGACGGATAAATTCTCTGATGCTTGTTCGATAATATTCGGAGAAGATAAATCCTATTATCCACTTGTCCGGTCATTGAAGAATATTGATGTAAGAGCCGAAAATCTGACCGTTAATAATGTAAAGGAAGCATCGGATTCGGCGTTGATTTGGGCACAATGCCAGAACTTAGAAAACGCGTTGAAGGAGTATTCTTTGCTTCCGACGAGCGCTCCTGGGGCCCGGCCAATATGGCATTTGGCCGCCTTAGCAATATTAGGGGATGTTGAGAAACTTCAGACTTATCATGATGGATTTCGAAATGGAGAGCACCTGGGATTTGCTCCATATATAGGTATGGAGCATATAAATCGTGCCCTAGCTATATCGAGCGGTGAAGCTTTTCGAATGTAATAGTCACCAAGGCAAAAGGGCTTTCAACTTGGATAAAGCCTTCTTTATAGGGTTGAAGTATGGGCTGTTGAGTTTCACCTGAATTTACACAGGTTTTTCTAGAGCGCGTCCATTGAACGCGGAATCGCGTTGAGGATTCCCTTGGTCGCCGAATTCTGATTCCATCGCTCCGACTGGTGATTTGGTTGGAGGCAATATGACCCGGGCTTTCAGTGATGATCTGCGTAGCCGCGCTCTGGCTGCGTCAGGGGAAGGCATGTCGGCGCGTTCAGCGGGCAAAGTGTAACGCTCGACACGGCAAAAGCGACCAATAATGGTTCCGACAATGTGATTGGCACCACTGTTCAATCGGGCAAAGACACGACGATCACCGCCAAACAGGATGTGAACGTTAT
>NZ_BSQC01000032.1:2192-4630 GCF_030268145.1 Brucella sp. NBRC 12950 | reverse complement strand
GATGGATATTGTAAATGGGAGTGATCAAGTCGATCGAGCTATTAGTACCGGTAAGCTACATGCGTTGCCGCACTTCCACACCCGGCCTATCAACGTGGTAGTCTTCCACGGCTCTGATAGGGAATACTCGTTTTTAGGTGGGTTTCCCGCTTAGATGCCTTCAGCGGTTATCCCGTCCGTATATAGCTACCCTGCTATGCCGTTGGCACGACAACAGGTCCACCAGAGATACGTCCATCCCGGTCCTCTCGTACTAGGGACAGATCCTATCAATATTCCTACACCCACGGCAGATAGGGACCGAACTGTCTCACGACGTTCTGAACCCAACTCACGTACCGCTTTAAATGGCGAACAGCCATACCCTTGGGACCTGCTCCAGCCCCAGGATGCGATGAGTCGACATCGAGGTGCCAAACAACCCCGTCGATATGGACTCTTGGGGGTCATCAGCCTGTTATCCCCGGCGTACCTTTTATCCGTTGAGCGATGGCCCTTCCACGCGGGACCACCGGATCACTATGACCGACTTTCGTCTCTGCTCGACTTGTCAGTCTTGCAGTCAGGCAGGCTTATGCCATTGCACTCGACGAACGATTTCCGACCGTTCTGAGCCTACCATCGCGCGCCTCCGTTACTCTTTAGGAGGCGACCGCCCCAGTCAAACTACCCACCATACACGGTCCTGGACCCGGATAACGGGCCGCAGTTAGACATCCATATAGATAAGGGTGGTATTTCAAGGATGACTCCACAATGGCTGGCGCCACTGCTTCAAAGTCTACCACCTATCCTACACATGTCGACACGAATGCCAGTGTAAAGCTATAGTAAAGGTGCACGGGGTCTTTCCGTCTAACCGCAGGAACCCCGCATCTTCACGGGGAATTCAATTTCACTGAGTCTGCGTTGGAGACAGCGGGGAAGTCGTTACGCCATTCGTGCAGGTCGGAACTTACCCGACAAGGAATTTCGCTACCTTAGGACCGTTATAGTTACGGCCGCCGTTTACTGGGGCTTCAATTCAATGCTTGCACATCTCCTCTTAACCTTCCAGCACCGGGCAGGCGTCAGACCCTATACGTCGTCTTGCGACTTCGCAGAGCCCTGTGTTTTTGGTAAACAGTCGCTACCCCCTGGTCTGTGCCACCCTCATCTAGTTGCCTAAACAAGGGTCACGCTTCTTCCGAAGTTACGCGTGCATTTTGCCGAGTTCCTTCAACGCAGTTCTCTCAAGCGCCTTGGTATTCTCTACCAGTCCACCAGTGTCGGTTTAGGGTACGGTCTATATGCAGGAGCTATTTCCTGGAACCGCTTCGCTGCACATTCAATCCAATAAGAATGTACAACACACGCAATCCGTCACTACCTGCAGGCCCACGAATATTAACGTGGTTCCCATCGACTACGCCTTTCGGCCTCGCCTTAGGGGCCGGCTAACCCTGCTCAGATTAACTTTAAGCAGGAACCCTTGGACTTTCGGCGAGGGAGTCTCTCACTCCCTTTATCGTTACTCATGTCAGCATTCTCACTTCCGATACCTCCAGGATGTCTCACGACTGTCCCTTCACAGGCTTACGGAACGCTCCGCTACCACGCACATACGTGCATCCACAGCTTCGGTGTATGGCTTTAGCCCCGGTACATTTTCGGCGCAAAGACCCTTATTTAGACCAGTGAGCTGTTACGCTTTCTTTAAATGATGGCTGCTTCTAAGCCAACATCCTGGTTGTTTTGGGATCCTCACATCCTTTCCCACTTAGCCATAACTTAGGGACCTTAGATGGTGGTCAGGGTTGTTGCCCTCTTCACGACGGACGTTAGCACCCGCCGTGTGTCTGCCCAGTAGTACTCCCCGGTATTCGGAGTTTGATTAGGATCAGTAAGACGGTGAGTCCCCATAGCCCATTCAGTGCTCTACCCCCGGGGGTATTCGCTGGACGCTCTACCTAAATAGATTTCGCGGAGAACCAGCTATCTCCAAGTTTGATTGGCCTTTCACCCCTAGCCACAAGTCATCCCGATCTATTGCAACAGATATGGGTTCGGTCCTCCAGTACGTGTTACCGTACCTTCAACCTGCTCATGGCTAGATCACTTGGTTTCGGGTCTAATGCAACGAACTGAACGCCCTATTCAGACTCGCTTTCGCTACGCCTACACCTACCGGCTTAAGCTTGCTCGTTACACTAAGTCGCTGACCCATTATACAAAAGGTACGCTGTCACCCAGAACAAATCTTGGGCTCCAACTGTTTGTAGGCATTCGGTTTCAGGTACTATTTCACTCCCCTCGTCGGGGTGCTTTTCACCTTTCCCTCACGGTACTGGTTCGCTATCGGTCATGCACGAGTACTTAGGCTTGGATAGTGGTCTACCCATGTTCAGACAGGATTTCACGTGTCCCGCCCTACTCAAGGACTTAATCTCGTCTTGCGT
>NZ_BSQC01000031.1:0-9031 GCF_030268145.1 Brucella sp. NBRC 12950 | reverse complement strand
GCACCCGATCCCATTCCGAACTCGGCCGTGAAACGCTCCAGCGCCAATGGTACTTTGTCTTAAGACACGGGAGAGTAGGTCGCTGCCAGGTCTGCTAAGCACACAAATATCAAATCATCTTCTCAAACAAATACAAAACAGCTTTACTAGCGCTATGCGCACAAACTACCCAACCGGTTCAATAAACACCCTGGCGCGGGGTGGAGCAGCCCGGTAGCTCGTCAGGCTCATAACCTGAAGGCCGCAGGTTCAAATCCTGCCCCCGCAACCAATATCCATAACAAATACAAATTGTTACGCCTCCTTCGGGAGGCTGTTGGCGTTCCCGCCAAATCCACCCGGAATCATATCGGAAGCATCAGAAGGAAAGCTGTCGCGCAGTAAAGCCGGATAAATGCGACGGAAATTTACTGCGGATTGCGCTGAAAAAGTACCAATGGCGGAGACGTGGTAAGGGTATAAACGAACCAGGGCCGGAGGGGATCAGATGGCTGAAATCCGGGATGAAGCTCATGACGTCGCCGTCACGTCTGATGATATTCTTGGCGGTACGCCGGTGATTGCCGGCACGCGAATCCCAGCTCATGATGTGATGGCTGCCTTGGCCGCGAGCGCAACAGAAGAACAAGTCCTTACAAACTATCCCTCGCTCACACGCATCATATTAAGTTGCTGGCATCCTATCATGAAATCTACTCGACTGGGGCGTTGAATGCACCGCGGGCGCGTACCTTGCCCGAAGGCGTCCGCCGGATCAATGAATACCGCGTTCCACGTATCCGGAAAGGTTAATCCACGTTGATCGTCGATATCGATGAGACAAGATATGGGAGAAAGCCATTCCAGGTCTCTGCTGATCAGTCATCAACATATCAGACGCGGCGATGAAGAAAAACACGACTGCTTCGCGCTTTATTGCAGACATTACGGTACAATTAACACGCACTCCAAAACGGTCATTCTGCTTTTTTTGCTGCAAACGACCATGATGGGGTGGAAACAGACTGGCAGCTTTCGGTAATGAGATCGGCAAAGCAGACCGCTCTGAACAGTAGCATAGGCAAAGAATTGGAAAAGAGACATGAGCGGTATCCTGCGGGACAGGATACCGCCATTCACGAGGCACTGATGGCTAGTGCGCCGCCATAAAGGGCATACTGCTTTTTGTCGGTCAGATTATTGGCGACCTGTCGACGGCAGACTCACGGGACCGGAGGAGCGCCAGCCCTAACGACACCAGCACCGCCATCATTGTTGAGTAACAGATCACCGGCCACGCTGTGTCTCCGTTTAGTAGCGTCACCGCAAATGTCCCGACGATGCTGACTATCAGACTTTGGATGCAGAAGTAGAACGCAACCGCCGATCCTGCGATGTCGTCGAACTGCGCAAGTGCGCCGTTGGCGGTAACGGACACTGTTAAGACAATACCGACCGCCATAACCCACATTGGCACGATAAAGCTGAGGAACGACGGCGAGCCGAAGAGTTCGCCGACTACCAATAGAACCGCGCCGCAAACGAGCAACGCCATTCCTCGCGCCACGCACCCCATGATGCCCCATCTGGCGACAAAGGACTTCGCAAAACGAGTTGTCACGATCATGACGAGCGCGACGGTTGCGAAGGCAAAGCTGAATCCGATCTCGGAATAGCCAGCTTGACCTATGAGGACGCGGGGGGCGGTCGAGAAGAACACAAAGAAGGTGCCCATGCCGGTGCTAAAGCCAACCGTATAGACCCAAAAGGCCGGGCTCGCGAAAATCGGCAAAACGGATCGTCGTGTCTGCGCTTGATCCATAAAACGGGTTTCGTGCCACCTGAACCCGGCATTCAGCAGAGCAAGCAATGCCAGTACAGACAGTGTGATGAATATCGCCCGCCATCCCAAGAACTCACCGATTAACGCTCCGGCGATAGGGCCGAGCGCAGGCACGAACGCCAGCATCGAACTGAAAAGGCCGTAGATGACAACACCCTCGGGACGATTGGCATAAACGTCGCGAACCGTCGCGAAGGTCGCCACCAGCATGGCCGACGCGCCAACTGCTTGAAGCAGACGGAAAGCCACAAAGGCTAAAGCAGTTGAAGACCCAGCGGCTCCCAGAGACGCAATGACAAAAGTCGTTGCACCGGCAAGCAGGATTGGCCGTCGTCCGATGCGATCTGAGAGCGGGCCAAAGATCACCTGGCCCACCCCGAGCATCACCATGTAGAGGCTCAAGGTGAGTTGGATCATGGAGGGCGTCGTGTTCAGGATGTCAGGCATCGCTGGAACGACAGGGAGGTAAATATCCATCGCCAATGAAGCGAGAATGTCGAAGGGAGCCATCAGCAGTAGGGCTGCCGGCAGCGTATAGGCCCACGCAGGGCGTGTGGTGGTCATGATAAATCAACCGCTCGATTAAGGAATACCGGGCGGCGTCTGCTCGTGAGCAATCAGATGGGATTGGTCTTACAGAGCGCCGCAACAACAATAATGGTTGTTGCGGCTTACTTGTCTGCTGACTTGGAATTTTCCATCTGATGACTCCACAATTCGAATTTGGGTAGCTATTCACTATCCGATTATATGTTACGCCGCAAGGCGACAGGGTTGATGCCTATCGCATCGATGCTTCAGCGTATGCCCCGTTCAAGCGGTTCCCGGATGGCCATGCCGAGTAAGCAGATGTCTCCTCATTGCGCTGGATCGGGCCCCATCGCCATCGCCGTCAAGGAATATTTCCAACAGCGTGGAAACCGTACTGGCGTGATCTGACAGAGACCGCTTTCAGTATTTCGTATTTCGACAGCCAAGGGCTGACTTAAGGGTGGGAAGCTGCCGGACGGCATTGCGCTTCATTCCGGACATTAGCTTAGCATTCTCAAGCTTTCCAAAGCGGTCGTTCCGCTTTTTCTTGCTGCTAACGACAATTATGGGGTGGAGAGGGGCCTAAGCACTTCAAGCTGACAACCCGCACGAATCCGGCAGCCTTGAGATCGAGGTCGTCAACGATGTCCTCGATGAAGCGGACCAAGTTGTCAGGTCCCACATAATCATCGACTGCTTCCGGCAGAAGCAGTAATTGCGAGCGATCTGTTGCAGAAAGATGTGACATAGTAAAGTATAACCATCAGCCGCTATCTTAAGGAATCCACATTGAGTTTTCAGACCGGGGAACCGCATGGGACATTTTAAGCTTGTTTATCAGAGCTATCCGCTCGACCTTCCAGTCGAAGAGCCACGCATTACCTTGCGGGCCTCAAGTGGATCTTGGCCTGGTCAGCAGCTGGATGACTACGTCGTCTTGGATTTAGAAGTGAAATCTCCGAAATTCTTCTTCGATCCCAACAATGACCCCGAGGATGACGTCTCCCAGTGGTTGAACCCGGGTCTGGATACACAGTGGCTCAAAATACCTTTGAAGCGTTTCGAGAACCGTGACTATCGCAGCCTCCAGGAAATCCGGGCCGACTTCCAGGGAGAAGGAACTCGAAACGCTTTGACGAGTGAAGATTGGTGGGAAGCCCCAGGTCTTATCACCACCTACAGCGATGAGTTTTTCGCTCGTGCGGAAATTTCCATCCGTCACGACGGTGGTGGCATGTTTTCGGTTCAGCTTTCAGGCACCACCCAGTTCGCTACTGCCTTTGACATAGCCTTTAGTGCTCCCCTGGCCGTCAAGCTGATCGGATATCGCAACTCGTCGACCAAAGATGATCTTTTAAGTTGGTTCAACCGCTTTCTCAGAAAAGACGACTTCATTTTCACGCCGCTGCAGCGAGGTGAAGACCTCTATCTCAATGGTGCGGTCAAGTAACAGCTGCGCTAATCGCGCTGAATGCTTCGAGAATGATTGAAGCAGATCCATAGATCACGTGAAGATCGAAATGGGATTGTCAGGCGCCCGGAGTTTTGAGAGGGTCTGCGGGAGTATTGCGATAAACGCTGTCAAAGATGTATGGTGCAATATAGTGGATACGCTGTTTGATGATGCGCTCGATGAAATGCGCCTTCTGCGCCCTGCATTCCTTCTGGCACGCGGGCTCGAATCTCGGGTATTCCCTGATGTTCTCGATAGGGCCGCGTTCCTTGCCCTGGCAAGGATTGCTGGAAACCTCGGAGGATCCATCTTTATTTATCATGCCGAGTTCGGCAAGCAGCCGGAGAAAACCACCAGCAGCGATCCGGTTTGCGCATGGGACAGTCTTTTTCAAGTTTTCCATGAGGACGTCATTCTGGAGTTCTCACCAAGCCCGCTTTTTGTTTGGCTGCCCGCTGGCGAGCGTTTCCACGTTGTGTTCGGGAGCAAGGAGATGATCGCCCATTTCGACAATATGCGGGATCAGGCCGACTCGTTTTCCGCATTCGTTGACGCGTCGCGCTTGACCGAGAAAGGCAAGCAGTTTCTGCTCGAAGCCTATGAGCGATACACGATCTGATGTTGCCCGTTCCAGCGTGCATTGGGTCATTCACGTCGATAACCGCCTGCGTTCGAGCAGCGCCGGTGCCGCCAGATCAACGGAGCGGAAGATGACAGCAGCGTACCAATTGCGGACAACTTTTCCGGCGGCTATACTGTCGATAGGTTTGGCCATCAATGTTGCATCGGCAGAATCTGACAACGATCAGGCCCGCGACTGGATCATCAACGGGACTGAGTTGGTCAAAGCGCTCGAAGGAAAGTTCGATGATGGCGCTCTGCAGAGTGAGGCTGGTCGTATAACGTCGGGCGCTCGTGGTAGTGCTTATATAGCTGGGGTGGCTGATGCTACCAGCGGGACGGACTGGTGTGGGGCCGGATCGGTTCTCCCCCATGAGCTGACAGATCGCGTATACACGCATCTTCGAAGCGTCACGCCGGAGCGTCTTAAAAGGAGAGCATCTACATTGGTGATTGAGGCGCTGGCTGCTATTTATCCCTGCCCTGCGAATTAAAGAGGCGTTTTCGAGTTATGCTATTATTGGAATTCTTGATTTTTTCAGCCGCGTTTGTGGCGGTCATTCTTCTGGCGGCTCACCAAATTGTCGCGCAGATCAAGGAGTACCGATTTTATAAGAGTAACGGCGGTGATTTTTCCGTCGATAGCGGCGCGGACAATCTGAAGCTTGATGAGCGCGTTTACATCAATGCTCTCGGCCTCACGAATTGGCAGCGTTTCTATCTATTTCGTCCGTTTTACATCGTGCTGCTTATAGTGTTCGCCGGCATGATGATCTTCTCTTTATTCTGACGGACATGATATTAGTCCGCTCCTGACAGCCGTCTTTCAGCATTCGCGAAAGTCCTGCAGACCTCCGAAAACGCGGCTCCAGAAAATTTGATTAGAGGATAATCCTAAGGCACCGGCTAAACGCCTGCCACCCTCAGGGCGGACATGACTATGCAGATTTTCGGAATCAGATTCTACCTTGCCGAAATCATCTCGAGTTTTGGGACCGTCTGCCTGAAACAAGTGGCAGAAATGATTCAAGATGACAGAGACCTACTTGGTCCGCTTTGGTTGTCTTCGCCCCCTGTTTTCGAACGACCGCAGTGGGTCGGAAGCTGCCGGAGGGCTTTGCGCCTTCATTTCTGCCGTCACGTGAAGTTCGAGCGTATCCTCCAAGCAGACGTAGATTAGGCACTCGAAATTCGCCTCTCCTGCTCTTATTCGACCTGAGTGTCGATCCAATCGCGCGTCTGCTCAAGAACCTCATCAGACAATTCGGGGTCATCGACCGCTCTCGCGAGGATGACGGCTCCGATCATTGCCGCCCAGCTTCCGATCGCTGCCCGGCGCTTGTCGACCGCGCCGTCGTCCGGAAGTGCTTGCTCGATACGAGCAATCTGTGTCCGCAGACCTTCGGTCATGGCGCCTTTCGCTGCGGGCGTCTGGTGACGAATGGCAGCGGCCAAGCCCGCCGTCGGGCATCCATTGCCGGGATTATCCCGATGGCGAGGCGCTAGATAAGACCGGACGAAATCGCTGAACTCGCCATTGCCGACGCTGTCTGCTGCAAGCGCGTGCGCCAGACTCTGCGCAACCAGGTCGTCCTTCGATGTGAAGTGTCCATAGAAGCCGCCATGGGTCAGGCCCGCTGTCTTCATGACCTCTGCAACGCTCACCGCATCGAACCCCTTGTCCTTAAACAACCGGCTGGCGACGTCCAGGATCCGGCGACGGTTCTCTGCCATCTGTTCTCGGCTGACCTTCATTTTCAAAATTCTCCGCAACACCCGTTGACATTTACATGATGGCCATCATATTTAAATATATTCATGATGAGCGTCATGTATATAAGATCAATGACAGAAAAGAGCAATCCGATGAGCCAAGATTCCGCAGTCCTCATTACCGGCGCCTCCACGGGCATCGGCGCCACCTATGCCGAACGGTTCGCGCGCCGCGGCCATGATCTCGTACTGGTCGCCCGAGACGCGGTGCGCATGGAAGCGCTTGCGGGCCGCCTGCGCCAGGAAACGGGAGTCACGGTAGATATCCTCCAAGCCGATCTCACCCAGGCGACTGATCTTGCCAAGGTCGAGACGAGGCTGCGCGACGATGCGCGCATCGGCGTCCTAGTCAACAATGCCGGAACGGCGATCGGCGGAAGCTTCGTCGACCAGAATGTCGATGACATGACCAAGCTCGTTGCGCTCAATGCGACCGCACTCGTCCGACTTTCCAGCGCTATTGCTCCCCGTCTTGCCAAGGCAGGCGAGGGCGCGATCATCAATATCGGTTCGGTCGTCGGTCTAGCGCCAGAGTTCGGCATGACCGTCTACGGTGCGACGAAGGCTTTCGTGCTCTTCCTGTCGCAGGGGCTGGCACATGAACTCGGGCCTAAGGGCGTGTACATCCAGGCCGTACTTCCCGCCACGACCCGCACCGAGATCTGGGATCATGTCGGCGCAGACGTGAACGCCATGAGCAATGTCATGGAAGTGGGCGATCTGGTGGATGCCGCCCTGGTCGGCTTCGACAGTCGCGAGCCGGTCACCATCCCGCCGCTGCACGACGGCGGACAGTGGGACGCTTTCGATGGAGCCCGCAAAGCGATGCTCGGAAACCTTGTCAACCCGCTTCCCGCCGAACGCTATCGCACTCCCGCCTGAGCATCCCCAGTCAGCAAGCCCCCACTGCAGAAGAAACATCAAAGGTACATCATGACCCGCAGCCCTCTTTTCGAACCCGTCGCCCTCGGCAACATCCCCTTTCAAACCGGGTCGTCATTGCGCCGCTCACACGCAACGGTGCAGGCGCGGGCTTCGTGCCCGGTACCCTGACCCCCGAGTATTATGCCCAGCGCGCCTCGGCTGGCCTGATCATTACCGAAGCAACCCAAATTTCTCAGCAGTGGCAGGGCTATCAGGTCACGCCGGGATCTACACGCCGGCGCAGAGATGCGCGCCGAAGGGCAGCAACTGAGGGAGATCTCTAAGCTGAGCAACGCTGGCCCCATTCGTCCGATCGTGGACAAGGTGTATCCCTTTGCGCAGACGCCAGAAGCCTTGGGTTATGTCGAGACCGGGCGGGCCAAGAGCAAGGTTGTTGTTGCCGTTTCGCAATGACCGTCTCGCCAGCAGTAGTTCAATTCCACTAAAGCATGATATCCGCTTCCATGACTCTTGCGAGATGAGCGGACATTCTCCTTCCGGCCCCTTTCCGGACAAAAAATCTGTCCAGAAGGCGCTGCTCTTGATTGGCTTCCTGACTTAATCGTTGCGCCACGACAGGGTAGAATGGTAGAAGATTGGTTGATTAGGTAGAAGCGGAGCGCCTCCACATGAGCCTCAACGTGAAAGATCCCGAAGCGCATCGCCTTGCCCAGGCGATTGCACATGCGACCGGGCAGAGCATGAGCCGTGTCGTGACCGACGCGCTGCGGGAGCGGTATGCGCAAATCGAAAAACAGAGGGGTAGGGCCTCCGTCGAAGAGCTTCTGGCGATTGCTGATAGGGCCGCCGTTCACCTGAAACGGCCTTACGCCGATCACGCCGAGCTTCTCTATGACGAGGATGGCCTGCCGAAATGATTATCGACACATCCGCCATGGTGGCGATCCTCTACGGCGAACCGGAGGCGGCTGCCTTCACGCGACTGATCCACGATTCCGCAGCCAGCCGGATCAGCGTGGCGAACTATCTGGAACTGTCCATGGTGATCGAGAAGCAACTTGGGCCGGAAGGCATGAGGCAGGCCGATGCCTTCTTCCGCCGTGCCGCGATCGATATCGAACCTGTAACAGTTGAACAAGGTCATCTGGCGCGCCAGGCATTCCTCGATTTCGGGAAGGGCCGGCACAAAGCCGGGCTGAATTTCGGCGACTGCTTTGCCTACGCTCTCGCCAAGGATTTCGGTGAACCACTGCTGTTCAAGGGCAACGATTTCACCGAGACGGATATCCGTTCGGCTACGTGACTTCGTGGCTGATAGCGACCGGATGAACCTGGCAACGTTTCAGGTATCCCCCAATCCATTTGTGTAGGCGGTTAAGGGCAGGGGACTGTTCCGTGGTTCAGAGTTATGCCTGCCGAACCACGGGTTGTTATTTTATGCCAAGTGTTATCGCTTTTCTGTCATGGCTTTGGCCGGATAGACTGTGTCCGTACCGAAATCGGACGTAGAAGCGCGTCGCCCTTTGTCGCCCCAGGTTCTCAGATCCACGACATCGTAGACCACCCTGCCGCCGAGCTTCCTGTAGACGGGACCTGTACCGTAGGTCCGATGCTTTTCGAGCGCCCTGCTGGACAGCCCCAGCAACTCTGCTGCCTCGCGTGTTTTGAGCAATTGAACGAGCGTTGCGCCGGATTGTGACATGTCTTTCTCCTTGGTATCGCGCGGAAATTCGCGCGGGCGAGGAGGGGGCAGATCGCTGGTGAGGACGCAACGGGATTGCGGCATGCGGCGCGAATTTCCCACAGATGAGGTTGCTGCGTAAGCGCGCATTTCTCTGCGCCTGTGATTGAATAGATTGATGCTGCAATTTGCGTCACGCCCGAAGGAGGGGCGCGACGCGATGGATGGAAACGAGAGAAACAGCATTCAGTTGAAGCCGATAGGC
>NZ_BSQC01000030.1:0-12306 GCF_030268145.1 Brucella sp. NBRC 12950 | reverse complement strand
CTGATATCAGGTTCAAAGGTGAAGGCCGGCGGTGACGTCAGCCTCGAAGCCAGGGACGATATCAACATCACGGTTGCCCAACAGCGCACCGAAACAATCGGCTCGGAAGTCAAGCAGGGCTCCGAAACTCATATTGGCTCGGAAATCAGTTCTGGCGGCTCGGTCAGTGTTGCAGCCGGCGACAAGGCGGATGCAGACAATTCCCATGATCTCAACATTATTGGCTCGAAAATAGATGCCAAGGGCAAGGTCGATCTCAGCGCAACCGACAATGTCACGATCGCTGAAGCCCGCGATACCGGCTATTCTCAGCTTGATACGAGTTCAAAGGGCGTCTTCAGCAAAAAGGAAAGCCATAGCCGTACGGATACCGAGACCGCTGTTGGATCATCGATCAGTGGCGGTGACGGCGTCGATATCAGCTCCGGCAACGATACAACGATCTCTGCCTCGAACATTCAGGCAGGAACAGCAGATAACAAGGCTGATCTCAATATCGATGCCGGTGGCGATCTGATTATCGCATCCGGCCAAGACACCGTTGAAACAGATGCATCCAAATCAAAATCAGGCCTTTTGTCGAAGAAGAGTGACAAGAGCCATACTTACGATGAAACGACTGTTGCATCCGAGCTTGGTGCTTCTGGCAATGTGAACCTCAATGCTGGCGATAATGTCGTCATTGCAGGTTCCAAGGTCACTGCCGGCGACGATATCGCCATCGAAGGTGACAGTATCTCGATCATCGGTGCGCAGGAACGCCACGATGCCTCGTCTTCATCCAAGAAATCCGGACTTGGTGCCGGTTCTGGCGACGGCTTTTATTCGATCTGGGGCAAGGAAGAGAAAAGCAGCAGCGAGAACATTGTCGCAAATGTCGGTTCTGAGCTTTCTGCGGGAAATGATGTTTCGATCAAAGCCCGCGAGAGTGATGTTAATATTGTAGGCTCGAAGGTCGGAGCCGGAAACGACATCGCGCTCGATGCCGCGCGTGACGTCAATATCCTTCCCGGTGCGGAAAGCTATGCGTCGGAAGATAAGGAAAAGCGCTCAGGCTTCGGCGTTCAGGTGAAGTCCAGCGAAGGCAGCGCTTCCATCGGTATCGGATTTGGGTCGTCGAAAGACGAAACGAAGCAGGGTGCTGAGACCAATGCTGTCTCCAGTCTACAAGCTGGCAAGAACGTCATCATCAATGCGGGCCGCGATGCGAACCTTCAAGCCGCACTTGTTGAAGCCGAAAATGATATTGCCATTACCGCGGAGCGTGATGTCAATCTTCTCGCAGCTCAGGACAAGACCAATTACGAGCATATGCACGAGGAGCTATTTGCGGGCATAACCGCGACGGTTTCCACCGGTCTTGTCAGTTCGGCCAAAAGCATTGCTGATGCAGCTGGCAAGGTTGCCAATGTGTCTGACGGGTATTCCGCAGCCAATGCAGGCTTTGCTGGCCTGAAAGCCTATGATGCGATCAACAATCTCTCATCTATGGTGATGCCAGATGCCAACGGCAACTATGGCAATATTGCCTCAGCCTCCATCGGGGTAGGCTTCGAATATTCGAAATCGAAGGAAAATGCCGAAAGCTCGATACCGGTTGTGACAGGTATTCGCGGCGGCAACAGCGTTTCCATTGAAGCCAAATCTGGCGACATCAACAGTCATGGCGCACAGATTGTTGCGGGCTATGACGAAAATGGTCTGCTTTCTGGTGGTGCCGGCGATATCAGCCTGAAAGCCGGCAACGATATCAATCTCGAAAGTGCGCAGGCAACCAACAGTTCATCCTCGTCCAGCAAGTCTGCTGGTGCAAGTGTCGGTGTGTCAGCCGGAGTGTCATTGAACGGAGTGGGTTTTGGCGTCAACGGGAGTGCCCATGTCGGTTCAGGCAAGTCGAACAGCGAAGGCACGACGCAGGTTAACACCCACGTCACCGGCTCAGGTAACATCAATATTGAATCCGGACGTGACACCAATCTGAAGGGTGCTGTCGTCGAAGGTGAGACTATCACCGCGAATGTCGGGCGTGATCTCAACATCATCTCGGTGACACCGGTGAAAGCTCGAACAAGTCGACTTCGTTTGGCGTCAGCGGTTCATTGACCGGAGGAATGCCAAAGGTCACGGGTGTTTCGCCGGGCTATGGCACAGGATCAGGTGAAACCAACTGGATCGGCGAACAGTCCGGCCTCGTTTCCAAGAGCGAGATGGATGTGTACGTCGAAGGCAATACGCATCTTGGTGCAGGCAAGATCATCTCAGAAAGCGGTGATCTGACACTCGACACGGGTACGCTGACCCATGAGGATTTGTCCGGCTCTAAGAAATATGAAGGCTTCGACATTCAGGCCAATATCGACCTGACACCGAAGGATGCGGACGGCAACAAGCAGCAACAGCCGGTTCAGACGTCACAGCCAAAAACAACTGCCGAGGGAACGTATCAGCTTGACGACACGCGTCAGGAAGTGCGCGCAACGGTCGGACCGGGCGAGATCATTATTCGAGACAAGGACAAACAGGCAGAGCTTGAAGCATCGGGTCAGACCGAAGAACTCGCCGCTCTCAACCGCGATCCCGACAAGGCCTACGAGATCACCAAGGATAAGCACGTCGAGATCGAATATTATCTGTCAGATACGTCACTGAACGCTGTCGCATCCAGTATTGGTAAGGCGATGGAGCCGGGCGGCTTCGTGGATCGCTATCTGCTTGGGAAAAACCTGACACCTGAAGAGCGTGCAAACATTCGCGAAGGACTGGACGCGATTAATAACGGCGGCAGCTTTGGCGGTTGCGGCGGACAGCGCCAAGGCTTCAACAGATCCAATCCGTTAGGATGGGTCGGTTCATCTGCATACGCGTACGACACCAGTTGCTTCATTATCAAAGCTGATGGTTCAAAAATCGAACTGGGTATTTCGACTTACGAGCAATGTCAGGATGCCATCAAGGCGTATTTAAACACATTGAGCTTTGATGAGCGCGCAAAGGTTATTCAGGAGGCGGGCTTTGCATTCGGCTCAGGTGCTATCCCAGCCGATCTGCTTACTTGGCACGTGAATGAACTGCTTCGTTTGGTTGTCGATGATCTGGATAATGGGCAACGGGGCCAATATAGCGAATTCTATAATCAGGGGGTGTTTGCAGGAACCGAATCCGGGATCGCCAAGTCTGCAGAATTGAGCGCTATCTGGAATAATCCGTCCCTCTCATTTTCGGAGAAGATCAATAAACTCAACGATGCAGGCCTTGATGTCATGGGTATCATGGCCGCAACCACAATGGGAGGGATTGGAGCATCGGGAAATCGTGGCAACCCACTTGTCCAGCCCGAATTTCAACCATCGCGCAACAAGGCCTCCACCATAGGAAGTCGTTCATATTCCGGACATGCGTTGGATCAGATGCAAAATCGCGGGTTAACACCTAGTGTTATTGAGGATACAATTTCGCCAACGAACTATATCGGCCCCGGTAATCGACCCAATACGAAGATTTATTACAGTCCGCAAAATGGTGTTCGAATTGTAACAAATGATCAAGGTCATGTCGTGACCGTTATAACAGCACCGAGGAAATGATGGACCGTCAATTTCAAATAGCACTGTTGGATAAGAAAATTGGAGGCGAATGGGGTAAATCGAGCCTGCAAACACTAAATCGAGCAATAGATATTCGTCGCTTAGTATCCATTTTAGAGGAGCCGTACTCGGTTCTTGATAATATTGCCATGGAGATAGAAACTATATCGGGGACGGCACTTGGTATGGGGGACGAAATTCTATCAGATAGTGAAGTGTTAATGCGAGATGATAAATTGAAAGAGCTTAGAGAAGTATTTTTGTCTCTAACGGACGGATGATAACCTTTCGGTCCGGGCAAGATCGTCTCGAAAAGCGGAGATCTGAAGCTTGATACCGGCACGCTGACCCATGAGGATTTCTCAGGATCTAAGAAATATGAAGGCTTCGACATTCAGGCCAATATCGACCTGACACCGAAGGATGCGGACGGTAATAAACAACAGTAGCCTGAAAAGACGGTAGAGCCAAAAACAACTGCCGAGGGAACGTATCAGCTTGACGACACGCGTCAGGAAGTGCGTGCCACCGTCGGACCGGGTGAGATCATTATTCGTGACAAGGACAAGCAGGCTGAACTGGAAGCGAGCGGCCAGACCGAAGACCTCGCCGCTCTCAACCGTGATCCCGACAAGGCGTATGAGATCACCAAGGATAAACACGTCGAGATCGAATATTATCTGTCGGATACTTCGGTAAAAGCGGCGTTGGAAGCAGGTCAGACGTTGGCCGAAACTTTCAGTAATGCCCTTGATCAGATGGTCAAGGATGGCAAGAGGACACCGGAACAGGCTGCTCTTTCCAAAGAGATGTTTCCGTTTCTTGATGATCCGAATGTTCGAGCTGCCTTGGCGCAATGTGCCCAGCAACATGGTGCTGTCGATTTCAGTATCTTTAGCTGGATTGGACCCTCGGCACACGCACAGACGGGTTGTGCAATACCGGTAAATGGGCAGATCAAGTATTTCTCACCTACGCAGGCGGGAACCTGTCTGGCTGACTATGACCGGTTGACCGGTGTCGTACGGGGAGTGATTAGTGTAACCGGAGCTACAATCGCAGGGCTCGCTGGTGTATTTCTTCTGGCATCCACGACCGAAACGGGCGGTGATATCAACAAGCAATTTAAAGCAGATGATGGCACCAGCGTCGTTCTCAAAGCTAAGCATGGGGATATCCAAGGTGCCACAATACTGGTTACTTATCCCGATGGAACTACTGCATCACTTGACATTGAGTATTATGGCGATGGCGGTGCCGTCCGCTTGACAAGTGGTACAATTGGCACGCTGCCGATGACGCCGAGCCAGCTGAAAGACATGGGATATGTGCTCACTAATGCAGGTGTTCCGAGCGTGGTTATTAGCGCTTCGTCGAATAATTCTCCGCCAGTTCCCGGAGCTTCACCGGGAAAAGAAACTAAGGGGCGGACGTCACAATGGGAAAAACCGGGTGGAATGCCCGAAGCGGAGAAGGGCTTTAATGATCTCAATCCGTCGGACGTGAAAAATTATCCGAATGGCGTTAAAGTGGGAACATTAGGAGATGGGAGTACCGTTATTGTTCGACCCCAAAGCACCGATGGTCGTCCAACTCTTGAAATTCAAAATGGGAAGAAGAAAACTAAGGTTCGTTATGGCATATAGGGAAAAATTTTTACCAATTGAAGAAATATTAGTGAAGGGGCGCTTCGAGTGTGAAACTATTGTCGATGGGGTAGATGGCTTATCAATTAGTGTACGGGATTATGAAGGAGATTTTTATAATTTGTATTGGGATGGTGGAGTTGTTTCATACAGGAATACTGATGAAGGTGACCGGATTGGGTTTGTTTCAGAAATTGCGTCCCTTTCACTGATAGGTTTCCTTATAGTCGAATGCGTCAATTCAAAATATCTAAAGTGGTTACATGCGGAGAAGTGCGGGATTGAACAAGAAAATCTGAGGCATTTTATTGTAATGACGTCAAACGACATCATTGATGTTATAGATTATGATGTTCCGGTGGTATCAAAGGTGAATAGTTGAGAACCGTGTCGTAACAAAATCTTATCCGCCCGTTACCGGTACGCTCACCCATGAGGATTTCTCAGGATCTAAGAAATATGAAGGTTTCGACATTCAGGCCAATATCGACCTGACGCCGAAGGATGCTGAAGGCAACAAGCAACAGCAGCCGGACCAGACCTCTCAGCCGCGGACAACAGCCGAGGGTAAGGTGATGCCAATGGAACTGGAAGCTACCACTGCTGGCAAGCTGATCGAATTACTGAAGAAACCCGCGAGTTTCTCTCTCAGCTTCGCGAGGAAGACATTGACTTGATGAAACACGGGCTGGATCTGATCAGATCAATGCGCACCATTGGCCGCTTTATGAGATGGGTGATTTTGGGCGTGCTGGCGATCCTTATCGGGGTTGTGTCGCTCTACGAAAACACTGTGAAACTGATCGCTTGGTTTCAGAAATAGTAAAGGCCCCGCTTCGGTGGGGCTTTTTTTATTCGTACATTCATCAGGACCGCACATGCAAGACGCAGCGACGCCTCCGCAAGATAGATATTAGCTGATAGATAATAATACTGTTGCGCTATAATTAGCATAGTGCTAATAATGACTTATGAAGCAGATCACCTACACCCGCGAAGCAATCCAGGCCTTATCAAAGATGCCAGCCAACACGTCAAGGCTGATCCGGTCCAAGCTTAACCAGTATGCTGAAGACCCTGCAAGCTTAGGAAACAATGTGATTGTTATGGCAGGCACCATGAAAGTATTTAGGCGCATGCGAATTGGTGATTGGAGGATAATATTTAAGGAAACTGGCGAAGTGATTGCCGTTGAAAAGATTGCCTCACGTGGAGGGGTCTACGACTAGGAGAAATATAATGAATATTCAGATTATCAAAACCCCGAAGGGAGAAGAACTCGCTCTCCTTCCAAAGGCCGAACTTGACAGGCTGATTGAGGCTCTTGAAGACAAAGAAGATATCGAAGATATCCGGCGGATAGAAGCGCGCATTGCTTCCGGCGAAGATGAATTGATCCCTTCCGATATAGTTGACCGTCTTCTTGATGGCGAGAACAAGATCAAGGTCTGGCGTGAATATCGCGGCATGACGGGGAAGGCGCTCGCCGATGCTGCCGGTATGAGCGCCCCTTATCTCTCGCAGATTGAAAGTGGTGCTCGCGAAGGCTCGCTCGATGCTTTGAAGAAGCTTGCCGAAGCACTCAAAGTCACTATCGATGAATTGGTCTAACCCATGTTCCTGCCCGGCAATTCTCGACAAAACAATTGCCAGAGCTTTGGTGGGGCTGTCACGTGCGCCGCAAACTGTCGCCAGCAAAGCGATCAACGATCTTTCCGACGCCGGAATTCGGATCGTTGATCAGCAGGAAGGTTGATGAGATAATTCGTAAGCATTTATCTCTGTTTGTAACTCTCGATAGAACCGTCAAAACGATAAGAACGGAAGCGCCATTCGGCGGCATGGAGGTGTCTGACGCCAAGCGGTTGAAGACGCTGGAAGACGAAAACAGGAAGCTGAAACGGCTCCTGGCAGATGCGATGCTCGACAACGCGGCTTTGAAAGACCTTTTGAGAAAGAATGTATGGTCCGCCTCGTCCGTGCAAGGGTTCGCGATATCGCAAATGACGATTCCAGTTGCATAAATGTATCCGGCCTCTCGCGAGTGGGCTGCGGTTGCAGCCAGGCCATGATGAGATCCGCACACGCCGTTCCCAATAAATGGTTCGGGCACGAAGCCCGCTTTTTTGCACAGGACTTACGGCATGTTGATCCACTGTTTCGTCATCACTATTCCCGAGCCTTGCAATCGAGCCAGAAGCGTTAGGTGAAGGCAGGGTCTCTGCGTTCGTAAAGCGCTCCAGGCTTAGTCAGGATGACCCAGACAATCCGGGCAATTTTGGCGGCAAGTGCAACGACAGCTTTGTTTGGGTGCATTCGGGCTTGGAGGCCATCCAGCCAGTTCCCCAGCCGATCTTTGTTCGGTCGAGATGTCGAAAGCATGATCGTGCGCCGTGTACGAGCAGTTTGCGCACGTAGCGTTTCCCTCGCTTGCTGATGCCGAGAAGCCTTTGCTTTCCGCCGGTCGAGTATTCCCGCGGCACGAGGCCGAGCCACGCCGCCAAATCGCGTGCTTTTTGGAATTGCCGTCCACTGCCAATCGCTGCAAGAAGTGCAGTCGCT
Organism: Brucella sp. NBRC 12950; assembly: GCF_030268145.1. Taxonomy (NCBI): domain Bacteria; kingdom Pseudomonadati; phylum Pseudomonadota; class Alphaproteobacteria; order Hyphomicrobiales; family Brucellaceae; genus Brucella; species Brucella sp. NBRC 12950. The sequence continues at coordinate 4,514 of NZ_BSQC01000030.1, read as the reverse complement.
CCCAATGCTCCGATGCCAGGGATCGTCATGAGCCGTCGAGCCACATCCTCTCGACTAGCTATGGCTTCGATCTCGCGTGTGACGTCACTAATACGTTGCTCCAATTGGCGCAGATCGGCAAACAAATCTGCAAGCAGCTTCCTCATCGCTGACGTAAGGTCGTTTGGATTGGTCTTCGAGAACTTGTGGCAGGTCGAGCTTGAACAGACCCGCGCGCTGGCGCAGGGCAATTCCGTGTTCCAGGCAGAAGGCTCGCATCTGATTTATTAGGCGCGTTCGCGTTCCGATCATCTGGTGTCGCACCCTGTGCAAAGCCTGAAGATCGGCTTGTTCTTCGCTCTTGAGTGCAGCAAACCGCATTGTTGGTCGCGTATCTGCTTCTGCGATCGCCTCCGCATCGATGATGTCGGTTTTGTTCGATTTTACGTAGGGCTTCACAAACTGTGCGGGGATTAAGCGCACCTTATGTCCGAGCGCATGTATCTTCCTGGCGATCCACTGAGAGCCAGCGCAGGATTCCATCCCCACGATCGCCGGTGCTGCTCGCTCAAAGAATTGCAGCAGCGTGTCGCGTCGGAAACGAACCTTCTGAATTGGCACGCCGTCGCTTCCGAGACCGACGACGTGGAAGATGTTCTTACCAATATCAATTCCGTAGACAGCCGCTGAACGCGGCATATTGCGTTGTGGCATAGCAACCTCCTTCGGTTTGGCCGCCTCATTATGCTGCAGGAGGACGAGGCGGACCATCTCATTAGTGGTGACGCCCGCAGCAAGGCGGAAAGCTGTCGCTCATCTGATGGATCACCATCAGATGAGCGAACGGCGGGCGTGTAAAGCCATGGGCGTTTGCCGGATGACGATCCGTTACGAAACCAGGCGCAGCGATGACCATGACCTTCGCGAGCGGATGAAGGCGCTGGCGCATGAGCGCGGATCAATAGCGGCTAAAAGGCTTTCACAACATTGCAGCTTTCACCGTTTCTCGGCGTGTAGCCGCGGGCTTGCTTTTTCTTGACAACATCCAGGAACGTTCTGATCGCGTCGGCCTCGTGTTCGAAGTGTTCAAGTTTATTCTGTCCAGACGTGCCGATCCTTCCCCATTGGCGAAAAAGGCATGGCTCTCCGAACAGAGAATAGGAGATATGCATGGCGTAAAAGCGCGCCATGGTTCGATTTGGGTCATTGTGTTCAACGTAAAGCTCTAGTTCCCGTTCGATCATTTAATCAACGTCGTTGAAAACATCCTCTGCGTCTAATGAGACTTTTGAATCAATCAGGGCGGATTGATTCATTCCCGTGAACTGAAACCGCCTTAGGGCCGGTTGTTCACAGAATCCTGGACAGATAATCGAAAGTTAAGGATGACCGGTTTCGTCCCGATGGCAAAATCAACTCTCAAAGAAATAGCGGGTCAGTCCTCGATCCCAATTTACAGGCTAGGCAAGCCGATAGCGTTTTCGTGGGGATTTGGTCATGCTGGAACCACCTTTACGGCTATATTCGTCACGCCCAATTCATTAAACTTCATAGAAGCACGCTTCGCTTGTGACTGCGTGCGAACGTTATCGATTTTGCGGCGCTAATATAACTTCATAAGCGTGCTTCTCGCTCTTCATGGCCTTTTTGACGGCCGCAAGAGAAATCTCATTCTCGTGCACCTTACCGCCCAGTTCGGATCGATACGCCAATTGACCGCAGGGCGGATATCAGGTCGGCTTGCCTAACCAACTCGACAGCAGGAGAGGTGACAAGTTTTCCGCCGACGGCTCGATCATAGACCGCGACGCAATCCGCGGACGTAAGGCGCGAGGAATAGAGCAGCCCATCGACTGCATAGGAGCTATAGACTGCTTCGCTTAAACTCTGACCTTCGCGATGCTCCTTAGCACGGGCAGCGTCAGTGCTAATGCCGAGCCTCAGGAGACCGGTCGTTCGTAGGTCGAGAAGGATAAGAGGGGCCGTGGCTGTCACCTCGGTGATTGCCCACTCTTCGATTTCACTCTCATCAATTACACGGTCGGGCATCCCCTCGAAGCGATCGCGCACGATCGCCTCTGCGATTGCGGTCGCAAGATCATACGCAGCATAAAGTAGACGGAACAATTGGTTCGGACTTGAGAACCGCGACTGGCCGAACCCCATGCCAAGCGGCGTCGACATGTGCGCTACGGGGATAACGCGGACATAGGATTCTGGTCGAAATTTGAGCGCGAGCTCCTGAACCGTTTGGAGATCAAGTTTCACGATAGGGCTCAGCCAAAATCACGCTCGGCTGCATCCAGAACCACGTCGAGATTGCCCTTCTTGAGGTTTTCGAGCGGTGTTCCGCCAATGCTTGGCTTCGATTGGATCAGCCATTGCCAGGCCACCCGAGGATTGCGGATGATTTTGGTGATTTGGGGCATGCCCTCGACAGGCCGGCCATCCACAAATTGAGCCAGAGGAAAGACATGCTTTCGCTCGCCCTTGAGCAAGCCGATAACAGCCCCGCGCTTGTGCCAGTCGTGCAAGGTTGATCGCTTTGTGCCAAACGTCTTCTCGATGTCCCCTGGTCCGGCGACCGGCCCCGCCCAGTCTTCGATGCGGGTCGGCGTCGCAAACTCGGCGATCCTGCGGCGCCCTTCCTCGATGTCCACCGATTGCCCGAGGCCAGCACCTCGGCTCACTTCGACAGGCTTTTCGACCGGAACCTTCTCGAGCGCATGTCCAGGCTTCGCGGCCAGTTCTGCGACGGCCGCCTCGACGATATGAGCCAGTTCGACATCGTCGGCGGCAATTCGACGCTGCTGCTCGACAGATAGACGGGCTGCCACTGCGGAGACCACAGCCATGACCTTTCCCGTCGCGACAAGCGCCGGCTTCGAAAGGCCGGGATTGTGTCGGGCAAGAACCTTGAGAACATCAGCGACTGCAGCCGGATTGACTTCAAGCCCTGCGCCGATCTGCGATTTCCGTGTGGCAGCAACCATCTTCGTCTTCCTTGTTCACTCCAGCCAAGATAGTGCAGATTGTCCGGTTTGTCCAGATTGCTTCTTAAGATTGAGCCGATGACCGCAGACCAACGGGCCTCTCGATGCGTCCTACACCAAGGCCGCAACATTCGATCCGAATTCGTCCTCTACAGCGTGGAAGCGAGCTACCAGCTATTTGGCTCTGTCGCAATTTTTCGTTTGGGTGCAGTCGGCCTGGCTCCGTCGCTAATATAAGGCTGCTTTTAACCAGCTGAAATTCTTGCGACGGAGCCAACAGCCTTAGGGCCAGTTGTTCGCAGAATTTTGGACAGATAATCGAAAGTTAAGGATGAACAGTTTTTGTCCCGGTGGTAAAAATTGTAACTGAAAGAGACTGAGGGGGAGAGGGGAGGAAATGTGATGGGGAAGAATGGTTTCCACAAATCTGGAAAATTACAAACGCTTCTCATTGATGGAAAACAGGCGGCGACAAGTCTGCTAGGCCGCAAGAAGCAATAGACTGGGTCGACCGTCTGCCAAATTTACAGTTTGTTGGTATTGCATTGGCTTGCGGACTCGGCACATAGGTTTTAATCACCAACGTCCTCTAAACTTGGGTACCTTTCTGCAAACTCCGCTGTGTATCAGCGGGGGATGTGTACGACCGCTTTTATGATCGACATGGCAAATCACATGCCGAATAAGGGCTGCGGTGAACATTGAATGCTTGTAGAACAGCACAGAACCGTCCTGATCGGGTCGAAAGGGTCGAAAGGGTCGAAAGGGTCGAAAGGGTCGAAAGGGTCGAAAGGGTCGAAAGGGTCGAAAGGGTTGACGAGGTTGATGGGCATTTGAAGCGTCTGACGGCAGGCAAAAAGACAATAAGATATTCATCTTTTGAGACTTGTCGGCTTTGACTAATGTCGCTGTGCGCAACGCTAGGAAGTTTGGTCGCATCCAGTTGCGCAGCCCCGGAATGTTGTGAGACGTGCCGGGGCTTTTTAATCTTCCCCGAGTGGTACTCGCGCTTGCGTTCCGTTTTCCCCTGCTTCACACGGATTTCAAAAGCTTAGGGCATCCGCCCTCAGCGCGCTTCGGATTGGTTTCCGCCCAGCTTCGCTCGCTTTGCTCTCTGCAGCTGGTTCCCCGCGAAACCACCCCTCCGCTTGCACACCCGCTGTTCGCCACGAGGCAAGAGGTACAGCAGCGCAATGCTGCTGACCCCTTTAGGGGACAGAACTTAAAAGCGGAGAAAGCCTATGACTATCTGCACTGATACAGCCCGTTTCGACAATGCCCGCGCGATGCGTGAGGACGAAATGTTTAAAACTGCACCGTCTATTTTTGCCCTCACTGCCCATGAAAGCCGCTCACACCGCTTTCAGCCAATCCCGACAATCGAAATCCTGCGTGCGCTGACCAAAGAGGGCTTCGTGCCGGTCGGAGCAAAGCAATCGCGCAGTCGGATTGAAGGCAAAGCCGAGTTTACCAAACACCTCATTCGCCTGCGCCGTATCGATGACGGTAATAGCTACAGCGTCGGTGACAATATCTGTGAAA
>NZ_BSQC01000029.1:0-22352 GCF_030268145.1 Brucella sp. NBRC 12950 | reverse complement strand
GCTTCTTCAACCGCGATCTCGTCAAAAGGGTTCATCGACATCTTGACGTTTGCAAGCTCAACGCCCGAACCATCTCCCTTTACACGGATCTTTACGTTGTAATCTACAACCCGCTTTACTGCGACAAGGACACGTTTCATTTTACAGTTACCTTAGACTTTAATCGGCTGTCGTTCGCTGCAAACACAGCTTAGCCCAAATGCTTTCCCAAACGTCGCTCTGTTGATGCAACCAACCAACCAAATGGAATGGTAACAGCCAGATAAAATGCGCCGGCAAGGAGAAGGACATCAAGGTAAAGATAAGTTGCAGCACCAATTCGATAGGCTCTGGCTAGCAATTCAGGAACAGAGATCGTGAAGGCCAACGCACTTGCCTGGAAAATAAGGATAGCAAAGCCCATCAAAGCGGGGACAGCAAACAGGACCCCTTGTGGAACAACAACGAAACGCATGATATCGCTCTGCGTCATTCCCAATGCCTGTCCTGCTTCTATCTCTTTCTTGGGGACAGCGTTAAGTCCGGCACGCAAAATCTCACTGGTATAGGCTGCAGTAGTTAGAGCTAATGCCAGGGCAGCAGCAATAAAGGCTGACGTATTTACACCCACAGATGGCAGGCCGTAATATACCATTTGCAAGACGATGAGTGCTGGTGCACCACGGCCAATTTCAACAAGACCCACTGCGAGATATCGTAATGACGTGGTCTTCGTCATCGACAACAAAGCAAGGGCGAGGCCAAGGGGAAGGCCCAGTAACAAAGCAAGGCCAGTTAGGCGCAAACTAACGAGAAGGCCGGTAAAGAGCTGTGGCGCCCAGTCGATTATGTTCGTGAGGGTCTCAGACATTATGACAGTCTCCGGCGCAATTTGTCATCCATAACACGCGAGAAAACCACGACAGGTACTGACAACAAGATATAGAGGACGGCTGCAAACAAAAACGGTGCAAAGCCACCAGACTGCGCCTGTGCGGCCTGTGATGTGTACATCATAATATCGCGGACGCCGATCGTCGAAGCAACGGTACTATCTTTAAGCAAGCCAACAAAAAAAGTCGCCATAGGTGGAATGGATACCCGTAAGACCTGAGGGGCAGTAATGAACCTTAGGATATCAGTTTTCGGCATTCCAAGTGCCGTTGCAGCTTCAGACTGACCCGGATGAAGAGCCATAAACCCACCTCGGTATATTTCCGCGAGGTAAGCGGCGGAAACCAGACCAAGCCCAATAATGCCCGCCTGTAGTGACGTCAGCCGAATGAGTCCGGTTCCAAGTCCGAAGAAGATGATGAACAGCCACACGACTGGAGGTATGCCACGCGCAACGTCAATGAAACATCGCGCCAGAATGCGTGGAAGGGAAAGCTGTGACTTCCGCATTAAAACGAGCGGCACACCGAGGATTGCACCGATTGCAAATCCCCCTGCCGTCAAAGCGAGTGTTGCAGGCACGCCTCTAAGAAGATTGAACAAAAGATCCATCATCAGTGACGGTCCACTATAGCGCGAAAAAACTTCTGCGTGCGCGGAGAAGCAGGATTGCGAATAACCTCTGCTGGAATGCCTTCCTCAAGTATCTGGCCATCCGCCATCACAATGAGACGGTCGGCCACTTCGGCAGCAAATGCAATCTCGTGAGTGACAACGATCATGGTCATGCCATCCTGAGCCAGCTCTCGCATAACTGCCAGCACTTCCAGACCAAGTTCAGGATCGAGTGCAGAGGTCGGCTCATCAAAAAGCATCACATCCGGATCAAGTGCGAGCGCCCGAGCGATTGCAATTCGCTGCTGCTGACCACCCGACAGGCGGGCTGGATAGGAATCTGCTTTATCGCCCAGATGAACCCGTTCCAGCAGTTGCATCGTACGTTTATCCGCTTCCTGTTGGCTGCGACCCAAAACGCGCATTTGCGGAAGAGAAATGTTTCTGCGAACCGTCATATGAGGAAACAGATTAAAAGACTGGAAAACCATCCCCGTTGATCGCCTCAGTCGCAAAAGCTGCGCATTTTCAAGCGCCTTATCCAGACTGAATGTAAATGACCCAACTTGCAGCGATCCTGAAACAGGCTGTTCCAGCATATTAATCGTTCGAAGGAATGTGCTTTTGCCAGCGCCGCTTGGACCCACAATTGCAACAACCTCACCTTTTTTAATATCAAGCGTGACGTTCTTAACCGCGTGGTATTTTCCGTAGTGAACGTTGATGTCTTTAAGCCGGACTATAAAATTTGCTTCTTGCATCTCTGTACCCGTGTTTGAGCAACGGTGTTTTTAAGCGTGTAGCCTTCAAGAAGGCTCCCCTCGTGAGGTAACTGACAGCGCATCCTCAAATTTAACTCGAGATATTGCGCTCATCAGTTGGCCTGAGTCTTACTGCTTCAGGGAAAAAGTGAACCTCGCCTTTAAGGATCCAATCTGCCGCAATCTGGCCAATGACAGGCGATAGCTGAATGCCATAACCACCTGCGCCCGCAGCTGTAATGAGACGAGGTTCAGATGAGTCGATTGGACCGACGAAGGGCCGTTTGTCGTGCGTCATTGGATATAGGCCGGCCCAACCACGTCCCAAACGTGCCCCCGGAAGGTCAGGTACGCGCTCGAGTAAGAGTTCTGCTAAGTCAATCTTGGAAGCTTCTTCACATTGATCATTATAAAGATCAGGATTTTCTGGTTCCAGTGATGCAACTTTGTGGACTTCAGCTATCAGTTCGTTGGGTTTTTCGTGGCGGAAATTTAGTCCCGTTCCTTCGCCGTTAACGAGATCCATAACCATTGGCATGGTATATGACAGTGGTTCATCAAGCTGAATGGTGATTGCCTCATGACGCTCGGGCTTAATCTGAAGTGTCTGGCCAAAAAGCTCCGCGACCTGAGGCGCCCATGCCCCCCCAGCATTCACAACCATATCGCAGTCAATCAGACCTTTGCTGGTCTGCAATCGATAACCGGATGACAACCGTTCTGCATTTTCAAGCTTACAGAACTGACGGACAACATTTCCGGATGCTTTCACTTTTTCGGCAAGCAACATGCAAAGTTCATGCGGATCGATGAAACCGTCGTCCGGTCCGAAAATGCCACCTGCCAAACCCTCAGTGCTTATATGGGGAACGAGTTCGGTAAGTTGGTCTGCTTCATAGACGCGGGATCTGAAACCGGCTTCCTGCTGCATTAAAACAGATTGAGCAAATAGTTTCATCTGTTCAGATGTTCGTGCAAGTCGAAGGTAGCCAATGCGATTTATACTCAGGCCAAATGTTTCGAATTCACGAAACTGGCGCATTGAATACTGTCGTAACTGTATCTCAAATGGATCTGTAAACTGAGTTCCAATAACGCCAACAGAACGCCCACTGGAACCCGATGCAATAGCATTCGCGTCGAGAACGGTTACGTGAGCCCCTTGTTTGGCGAGATTATATGCAGTGCACATACCGAGCGTTCCGGCACCAATTACAACCACATGTGGCGACTTTGTCATTTCTATTCCTGCTTGTCTGGGTATGAACTGGTCACGCAGCTTACCGCGCTATGACACTCGTCTTTGCGAATGCCTGCCCCATCACCCGGTACACACTACGCATGAGCCCAACGGGGGATCGAATTTTAGAGATGCGGCGCTACCTAATGCGCCGCAATATCCTTAAAAGTGTTGTCTATAGCCGCCAAAATATTGAACGCATCAGCCTCAGTCATGGGTGTGGACAATGCAAACAGGCCATAACTTGCTGAAAGTACACCACGCTGCAGAAGCCCTTTATGCAATGCATCAAGCTTCCTTCGCTGATCTGCTGAAGGATAAACCGAACGATAGTCTACAACGTCATTATCCGTAAAGTGGATCTTGAAGAGTGATCCCATACCAACACAACGGCCTGGAATATTGTATTTTTGGAGAGCTTTGTTTGTGCCTTCACGAAGCAATGCACCAATTTTATCGAGGTGCGTGAACACATCAGGTTTAAGTGCCTGCATAGCAGCAAGTCCGGCCCGCATTGTAACGGGATTTGCTGTGAAAGTGCCGCCATGCGGAAGTGCTGGTTTACCACGCGTCGGATCAAACACCGCCATAACATCTGCGCGACCACCTACTGCTCCAACAGGATAGCCACCGCCAATAATCTTTCCGAGTGCCGTCAGGTCTGGAGTTACCTCCCATAGTCCTTGCGCACCAGAATATCCGAGGCGGAACGAAATCACCTCATCAAATATGACAAGAGCGCCACGTTCCCGTGCGGTTTCAGTTAGGACCTGCAGATACTCCGAACGAGCTGGAATCAAGCCTGCGCGATTGGGCATAGGATCAATCAACACCGCAGCAATGCTCTCACCATCGGCCTTGAACACAGCTCTAAGCGCTTCTGAATCATTGAAAGGCACAGCAATCACATCGGCAAGCACACCCTTCGGCGTACCTTTTGCGTAAGCGGTTGAAACAGGCAAATCTCCCCAGTTAGAGGGAGCACTATCGAGACTGACCTCAGCAAAGTCATACGAGCCGTGGTATGCACCTTCAATCTTCACGATTTTTGGTCGACCCGTATATGCCCGTGCCGCCTTAATGGCCATCATGACGCCTTCGGTACCGGAATTGGCAAAACGGATCTGCTGGACCGACGGCAAACGTTCAACAAGGAGCTCAGCCAGTTCAATTTCGCTCAACGTTGGCGCACCGAAAGCTGTTCCTAAAGGCAACTGGTCGGCAACAGCAGCATTGGCTGCCGGCTGGGAATAGCCGTGAATCATCGCTGTGAAGTTGTTGATGCAATCGTAATATTCATTTCCGTCAACATCCCACATACGGCACCCGTCACCTCGTTCTGCGTAGATAGGAAACGGATCGATGAAAACAGTCGTGCGAGTGTTTCCACCCGGCATTACTTTTTTTGCGCGGTTAAACAACTCGCGGGATTTAGGGCAATCGTCTGGATAACGTGACATGAGTGATCTTCTCAATAAAGCGCTTTATGATGCCTAGCGGGTCATGATTGTGTGGCTTTGTTCACGCATGAACTGTGGCAGGAAATAAGCTCCCAGACCACCTTTCCCACTTACGCCAGTGCCTTTCCAACCGCAGAATGGCTGCGCACCTGGCCATGCACCTGTTGTTGCACCGCTAGCGCGATTGGCATAAAGGACCCCAGCCTGAGCATTATTGAGGAAGTAGTTAAGTTCCTCCTCATCACGTGTGAAAATGCCCGCCGAAAGACCATAAGCGACGCTATTGCCTTCGGTGACACCGCTTTCCAGCGATGTGACACCGCGCACGACAACAAATGGCATGAACAATTCATCGCGCGTCAGGTTCGAAGGACTGTGCATCTCAACAATAGCCGGACTGAAGTAGTTTTCAGGTTTGCCTTCGATCGGCTGCCCCCCGAAATGAACAATTCCCTCAGACCGGGCTTGAGCAACAGAGCTAGCAAAGCGCTTTGTCGTTGCCTCACTGTAAAGTGGGCCCATAAAAGTATCACGCTCACGCGGATCGCCAATGTTCAACTTTTCTGCAAAGGCAACACAACGCGCAATGAAATCATTCTTCACTGCATTATCAACGTAGACAACTGAACAAGCTGAACACTTCTGGCCCTGTAGTCCGAAAGCTGAGCGGACAACGCCTTGAGCTGCCCGATCCAGATCAGCATTCGCGGTCACATATGTTGGATTTTTTCCGCCCATTTCAGCGATAACTGGCTTCATCCAGGGCTGTGTAGCCATATGACGGAAAATACTCATGCCGGTGTTATGAGACCCCGTAAATGCAACGCCATCGATGTCAGGATGTTGCGAAAGGCCCTGACCGACGTCTGCCCCACCCAGCACAATACTAAAGACACCTTCAGGCAATCCGGCCTTCTGCAACGTCTCAGCGATCAACAGGCCAGTCAGTTGGCATTCCGGCGATGGCTTAAAGACCACTGTATTGCCCGTAATCAAGGCACCCGCGATCATTCCGATCGATAGGGCAAGCGGGAAGTTGAAAGGTGCGATAACCGCAAACACACCATATGGTTTGAGAACGCTTGTGGCAGTTTCAAACTCCACAAGCTCGTTCATTGAGCGGACAAATCCGTTGTTGTCCCGCAATTCTGAAGGGTAGTAGTCGAGCATATCGACGGCTTCTTCCGCCTCTCCGATTGCTTCCAGACGAGATTTGCCAACCTCATAAAGTGCTGCCAACCCTAGACGGTACTTTTCGTCTGCAAGCACGTCTCTCCAGCGTTCCGCGAAAGCAAGGCGCTCTTCCAGTGAGGAAACCCGCCAGGAAATAGCTGCCTGCTTTGATGCAGCAATAGCGGCTTCGACATCGGCAGATGTAGACGTCGGAAACGAACCAAGCGAAATAGACGGATGAATTGGGCTCTTAACCGAATGCATTGACCCAGTCGCAAAGGGTACCTCCCATTGTCTTCCAAGCTCATTTTTTTCGAAGCCCGGCAATATTTCATCAAGAAAATCATGTACCGGGGAAAAATCCACTCCAATGTTGGAGTACGTGACACGTGGCAAGGATTGGGTCATTTTATGTTCCGATTATTGGTATTGTTACCGAATAATGGTTTTATAAAACGCTGAAAGTCAATAGTTCCACTTATCGAAATTTATTTTATTTATCGGAACTATCAATTTCTTTCATTCAAACAATGGCTTGTCCGGTTACAACAAGGTTGGAACCTCGTTTGACCCACTTGTGCACCGCTTGACAAAACCGCGCGATGAGACATAGTTCCATTTATAAAGATAAATCCCGATTTTCGGAACTTTATATTTGAGGATGAGATCGTGTGAGCGATTAAGAAACGATCGCCATCACTCACGATCTCTCATGAAGTTAGGCAACCAATAAATCGACAAACCGGAGGGTAACATGAAAGCAAATAAGTTCACTCTATTGGGCGCACTTGTCTTGACCACGATGACTGCCACTGTTGCAGGAGCGCAAGATTGCACACCAAAGCATTCCATAGAACCAATCAAAGCTGGCGTTCTCAGCGTTGCCCTTACAAATACGCCACCTTATTCGGTCGAAGAAAACGGAGTTTCCGGAATTGATGGCCAGATCCTTCAGAAATTCGCCAAAGACAATTGCCTGACCGTAGAATACGAAATATTTAGCTATCCGGCTGCCGTTTCAGCTATTCAATCGGGGCGTGCTGATGTGGCAATAGGCGGCTTCTATCGGACTGCTGCGCGCGGAAAAGTGGTCGCGCTCAGCGATGCTGTCTACCTTGATCAGGTTGCGGTTGAATCCAAAGCAGGCTTTGAGACAGTTGATCAGCTCAAAGGCAAGCGTGTCGGAACTGTCGAGGGCTATTCCTGGGTAGGAGATCTGGAAAAATTATACGACAACGTGAAAACTTATCCATCCTCTCTTAATCTGGCACAGGATGTCCAGGCAGGACGGATCGACGCCGGGATTGAAGGTTTTGGCGCAGCTGTCAACCTAAACAAAGGTAACGATGTTCAGGTTAAATTATATCAGCCAGACCCACGGGTGGCGGCGACAACGTTGCCGACACAGACCGCCTTCCTGATGTCTCACAACAATCCAACATTTGTGGATGCCATGAACAAATCGCTTAAGAGCTATCGCGATGATGGTGTCATTGGAGAAGCACTGACAAGCTACGGCCTTCCTACATCCGCTGCGGATGTGGGTGAGAATAAAGAATACTGACAAGCTTTCAGGGCTGCGGATTCCGCAGCCCTTTCTCTCCTGCAAACTAAGTCTTCAATTTTTTGAGCGCCAATGGCAGGACGCTTAATATTGGATAATTTTGCTCATTTTCTTATTACCTTACATTGGGACAATTTACTCGCTGATTGCCGAATGCGATTATTTGTTCAATAGTAGAATCCCGTTCAATGATCTGAGTGACCAGACAATAACTTGGCCTGTAGCTAATCGCCTTATGGAACCGAGGATAGAAGATTTAACTTATGAATGACGCTGCGAACAAAGATAGCCCGCTTGAGCGCTACATAGCAATTATGGAAACAGTTGCCCCTTTCACTGATGGTCTGACCGCTGCAGAGCTTGAAACGGCGCTCGACCTTCCCAAGACAACTGTCAATCGCTTGTTACACGCTCTGATTAGCAGCGGCATGATCAGCACCAACAATTCTCGGAACCGAACTTTCAAACTTGGAGATCGGCTACTCAAACTGCTCCACACGTCACCTGATACAAGCTGGGTTGTTACATTAGCGCAAAAGCCTTTGCAGATTCTGGCGGAAAAAACCGGACAGTCTGCATTTATTTCAAAGCTGGATGGAAATGAAATTCGCTCTGTCACTTGCGTTGCTCCGGATACTCCGGTGCGAACATATGTAATGCCCGGCATGGCAATGCCGATCAATGCTACAGCGTCTGGGAAAGCTATAATGGCATTTCAATCGCCAGAACTGATCGATAAGATACTCTCTGAAAACCTGATACAATTTACAGATCAGACCAAAACCCAAGCAGCCCCTCTGCTTGAGGAATATGAATTAATCCGCTCCCGCGGTTACTCCACAGATCTTGCTGAACATGTGGCGGGACTGGGTACAATTGCAGTCCCCGTCATATTGCAACGGGCACCGATCTTATATGCAGTGGGTGTAACGGGTCCCTACCGTGCTGTTATTGAGGAGAATTTTGAAGCGCATTGTGAAGCATTGAAAGACACGGCTCATCGGCTTTCAAAGCTAATGCAGATGCGGGGCGCGGATTTGTACGATCCCTTAAACAATCATGTGGCTGATTCAGATTGAGCTTGATACTTTCCAAGCTCAACCTGTCCACGAAGTGGGATCCTGCCCTTCAGCCGATTCACGTTGTCGACGAAAAGCTGCGCAACTGCAAGCGGCGCACTTGGTGCTGCAACGTGCGCAGTTAACAGAATGCCAGGTGTTGACCAAAGCGTTGAATTGGGTTGAAGAGGCTCTTGGCAAAATACATCGAGAACTGCTTTCGCTAACCAGCCATTGTTTATGGCTTTAATCAAGTCAGGTTCTACAACAGCCGAGCCCCGGCCAGCATTAACGAATACCGCAGTGCGACGAAAACACTGAAAAAGGCTTTCATTAAAGAGATTACGCGTTTCAGGGGTATCGGGAAGGAGGTTAACGACATAGTCGGACTTTCCAACCAGATCGCTCATCTCATTCAAACACCCAACATAGTCAAATGAATCATAGTCGCGTATCGTTCTTGCGACACCCAATACCCTTACGCCAAAAGGTCGGAAAAAACCTGCAACTGAAGCACCAATATTACCGGCTCCAGCAATGAGCAACGTTTTACCGCTGAGCGTGCCGGGCTGCGTATCATCCCAAATACAAGCATTTTGCGACTGGTAACGCAATTGGTGCTGGCGCTCATGCGCGAGGATGTATGACAACACATACTCCGCCATCGTCTGGCCAAATACATCGACCGCGCGGCAGAAAACATAATCTTTCGGCAAATCCGGCGCGAGCAAAGCCTCAAATTCCGCCCAACTCGACTGGACAAATTCGGGCTTCATGCCAGATGATAGCAAACCAACAATCAGATCAGGCTGACCGATCCAGAAAGAACATTGACCAGCTTCAGTCAATGCATGCTCGATACTGCTCGTAGAGACAATAACCGCATCAGGCAGAAGCTCCTTGAGAGCGTCGTGATATATCTGATAATGGCTCTCTATAATGAGTATATGCATTGCTTCAACCATGTAACAGCCGTGGGTGATATCGCGGCCAAAACACCATACCTTGATAAGGTGTTGCTATCCGGCCAGGAAATATTTTGGCGCATATCTACTCCGAACGTACTTCTTCCTTTTCGGAATAGATACAGATGCCAATTATCATTGAGCGTAATTTGGCTCTTCCTCATCGAGGATGCGACGCATTTCAGAGAAATGTGCAAAAGCCATTTCCCGATAGTCGTCCCACTCCTGGGCCGTCTTTTCGGCCAGTTCATCCGACATAATATTCAATGGTTGGTTTGTGGAATAAGCCAGCACAAGCGTCTTACATGACTTCTCAAGAAAGTAGAGCTCATCATAAGCCTCTGCCACGCTCGCCGCAGTGACGAGAATGCCATGATTTCCCATAATCATCGACTTTTTATTTCCCAGTTTTCGGACCAATCTTTGCCCTTCATGCTGATCATCAGCAATGCCACCAAACTCAATATCAATAGCTGTTCGGTTAAAGAAGCGGGCTGTATTTTGATCAATTGGCTTAATCTCAGGATCGGCCAGACTGGCTAAAGCAGTGCTATATGTCGAGTGGACGTGCAAAACGCAGCGCGCGTCAGGCCTCGCAGAATGAATACAGCCATGGATAGTCCAAGCGGACGGATCGGGAGCGTCGTCACGTTCCATAGTTGAAGGATCCTCCGCATTAAGCAATAACAAGTCAGATGCTTTGATACGCGAAAAATGGCGCCAGCGTGGGTTCATCAGGAATCGCTTGCCATCATTGGAAACCGCAACACTGAAGTGATTTGCCACACTTTCATGCCAATCATTTCGTACTGCCAATCGAAAAACTGCAGCCAGTTCTTCGCGCAATGTCTGCTCATCTTTTGAAGCCCAAGGATTACTGACCACTGGATTTGACATATTTTAAGATAACCTCGTTAAGCCATTGTGATATTTGGTTTATTTTTACCGATTATCCTAAATTGTACTCAGATATGCCTTGGCTTGGAAACGAAATATGTGCATCATGATGATGATGAAAGGTCATGATCATGCAGCACAGAATTCCCAACTTCGAATTATTGGCGACATTTCTGGCAGTCCATTCGGACGGCAATTTCTCAGTTTCTGCTCAGAGACTTAACATCACTCAATCAGCTGTAAGCCATCGCATAAAAAGGCTTGAGGAGGAGCTTGGGATTGTCCTCTTCGACCGTTCACCACACCACGTATTCGTCACAGAGGCGGGAGCCAAGCTAGCAAGCGAGATAGAGCCAGCCTTCAAAACATTGGAAACCGCATTTTCTTCTTTCAATCCTCAAGGCGAGTGTTCGCTGGAGATTGAAGTAGAGCCGGCCTTTAGCACCAAATGGCTTGCTCCCCGGCTCAAGAAATTTCTCAACGAAAATCCATCGTTGAAATTGCAGCTCAATTTGTCTGATAAGCGCCTCGAATTTTCAGGGCAAACGCAAATTGCTATTAAGTGGGGTCACCCTGAAAGTTGGCCGGAATATCAATGCGAACCATTAATGGGTCTGACGTTCACACCAATGTGCTCTCCGGAATTCGCACAAAAAAATAAGCTGTTCTCTCCTATCGATATCCTACGATGTGTATTGATACATGATCGTGATTACGACAATTGGCTGGCATGGGCACGGTTGAATAACCTCCCTTTAGAACATTTTAAATCGGGACATATTATCCGCGACACCCCATTGCTTGAGCAGACCGCAATCGAAAGCGACGGAGTTGCGCTTTACGCAATAGAATTAGCTGATGCAGCACTGCGCAGAGGCGACTTGACAGCGCCATTTCCTAAGGCAAAGTTGATGAGCAATGCGCATTATATGCTTCTGAAGCATCCAACACGGCGTCTCAGTGATGCTGGAAAATCATTTGATAAATGGATTCGCCACATAGCGCATGGAAGCGACTGAAAGCAAGCGTTGCTGATACCTTCTATAACAATGGTCATATGACTGGTCGCTCGTCATCTGCAAAAGCCAATCAGCAAGGCTATCATCAGTAAAGCAATTAAAAGCTTTCCAGCATGTTGCTCAAAAAATGTAAATAGGAAGCTCTTTTTCGCTCGAGGTATGCGCAAGAGCTCACTGAGTTTCTCTGGATCATGATGCAGCATGTCAAGCTCTCAATAACGACATCGCTTCATAGAATTATGAAGACCATAAAAGGTTCGGATGCGTTGCCCCAAAAAGGGCAACGC
The DNA here is from genome assembly GCF_030268145.1 of Brucella sp. NBRC 12950. Taxonomy (NCBI): domain Bacteria; kingdom Pseudomonadati; phylum Pseudomonadota; class Alphaproteobacteria; order Hyphomicrobiales; family Brucellaceae; genus Brucella; species Brucella sp. NBRC 12950. Next base: position 10,440 of record NZ_BSQC01000029.1, on the reverse strand, counting down.
TCTTTTAGATTTAAGTTCTTTCCAGAATAATCGCGATCCCTTGTCCGACGCCCACACACATTGCTGATAAGGAATAACGCCCCTTTGTTTCCAGCAACTCAAGAGCGGCCGTGCCGGTTATCCGTGCTCCCGACATACCAAGTGGATGACCCAATGCTATTGCCCCGCCATTTGGATTGACGCGAGGATCATCATCACGAATGCCAAGTTCCCGCAAAGTTGCTAGGCCCTGACTGGCGAAAGCCTCATTGAGTTCAATGACATCGAGTTGATCAGCGGTCAAATCCAGTGTTGCCAGTAGCTTTTTTGCTGCCGGAGCCGGCCCGATACCCATTACTCTCGGTGGCACACCTGCCGTGGCACCGCCCGCAACGCGTGCGATAGGTGTGAGCCCATATTTTTTAACTGCCTTCTCTGACGCGATTATGAGTGCCGCTGCGCCATCATTAACGCCGGATGCGTTGCCGGCCGTGACCGTTCCACCCGTTCGGAAGGGAGCGCGAAGCCCAGCAAGAGTTTCGATTGTTGTTTCCCGAGGATGCTCGTCTTTCTCAACGATAACGGGGATTGATTTTCGTTGCGGTATAGACACAGACACAATCTCGCGTGCCAGCCGGCCATTTTTTTGCGCGACAGCTGCCTTGCGCTGGCTATTGAACGCAAATACGTCCTGATCTTCACGAGAGACATGGAAATTCTCAGCGACATTCTCACCCGTTTCAGGCATTGAATCGACGCCATATTGAGCTTTCATCATTGGATTGACAAAGCGCCAACCGATGGTTGTGTCGAAAACTTCGGACTGACGGGAAAATGCACTTTCAGCTTTTAGCATGACAAATGGTGCTCGGCTCATGCTCTCGACACCGCCAGCTATCATTAGATCACTCTCTCCGGATTTTATAGCGCGTGCAGCCGTTATGATAGCATCCATGCCGGAGCCGCAAAGGCGGTTGATGGTAGTTCCTGATATTGAGACTGGCAGCCCCGCAAGCAACAATGACATGCGGGCCACATTTCGGTTGTCTTCACCTGCCTGATTGGCACAGCCGAAAATAACATCGTCAACATCTTCCCAATCCACCGATGGATTGCGCTTCATCAATTCAGCAAGCGGGATAGCGCCCAGATCATCAGCTCTCACACTTGAAAGCGCGCCACCATAACGACCAATGGGCGTGCGGATATAATCGCAGATAAATGCTTCGCTCATGTTCATTTCTTTCAGAGTTGCGGTACGCCCAAGTCGGATACTGGTCCGTCAAGATGTAGCTGAGCACCAGTAATGGATTGAAGTTGCTCGACACTCATGCCGGCAAGCTTTTCCCGAAGTACAAAATGTCCTTTTTCAACGTCAATGACAGCATGGCTGGTATACACACGCGTGATGCAACCAACGCCCGTCAAAGGAAATGTGCATTTATCAACGAGTTTGGGTTCGCCCTTTTTGGTAAGATGCTCGGTAATAACAACCACCTGCTTGGCACCGTGAACCAGATCCATTGCTCCGCCGACAGCCGGAACACCGGAAGAACCGACGCGCCAGTTCGCCAGATCACCGTTCTGCGCAACCTGATACGCACCAAGAATAGCGACGTCCAGATGGCCGCCCCGCACCATGGCAAAACTGTCTGCATGGTGGAAGAACGATGCTCCGGGCTTTAGTGTAACAGCTTTCTTTCCGGCATTAATCAGATCCCAGTCTTCTTCGCCCGACAGTGGAGCCTCGCCAAAATTCAGTACACCATTCTCTGTATGGAATATGGCTTGCCGTCCGGATGGTTGATAGCGTGCGACCATCTCCGGGAAACCTATTCCGAGATTAACATAGGCGCCATCAACGATGTCCTGTGCAGCTCGCCAGGCAATCTGAGCATTCGATAATTTGATATTTTCGTGGATATCCATCATAATCCGGTTGCTCCCGCGCGAATGAGTTCTTCTTCCTGCTGTGGCTGGGTAACCTCGACAACACTGTTCACAAAAATTCCTGGTGTGATGATGTGTTCCGGGTCAAGTTCGCCGAGCGGTACAACTTTTGAGACTTGGACAATCGTGTTTTCAGCGGCCATACACATGAGTGAATTGAAGTTTCGCGACGCCATCCGATAGGTCAAGTTCCCGTGCTGGTCACCATAATGCGCCTTAATCAAAGCAAAATCGGCCTTTAACCAGCGTTCCTGTACATAGGGTCGTCCATCAAACTCGCTTATATTTTTTCCTGCAGCCAATTCCGTCCCATAGGCAGTTGGTGTGTAGAAGGCTGGGATCCCAGCTCCACCAGCACGAATGCGTTCAGCCAAAGTGCCCTGCGGCACCAACTCCAGTTCGATCTCACCTGCTAGATACTTATCAGTAAATGCTCTCGGGTCAGATGATCGTGGGAAAGAGCAGACCATCTTGCGAACCATCCTGGCATCAATCATGGCAGCGATCCCTATGCGGCCATTGCCGGCATTGTTGTTGATAACAGTGAGGTCTTTGGGCCCTTTTTTGATCAATGCATGGATGAGCTCAATTGGTGCACCAGATCCCCCAAACCCTCCAATCATGACCGTTGCGCCATCCCCGATGGATGCCACTGCAGCATCAACACTGTCCAATCGCTTATCCATTTTGCAATCTCTCCAACGCCGCAAAATACGCCTTCTGTTTTGCAAATGGATATGAGTAGCCTATCTCGACTGCAAGCAGTTTGTGCGTTATAGTATTTTTGTTCGTTATTCGCACAAATTGAAAGGCAGTACATGACTTTGAAAGAACGCGACCTGATGGGTGGCTTAGCAAAGGGCTTAAAGGTGATAGAAGCCTTTACTGCTGATCGACCGAAATTGAGTATTGCCGAGGCCGCTGATGTCACCGGCTACGACCGGGCTACGACACGACGCTGCCTGCTAACGCTTGCTGAATTGGGATACTGCGCTTATGACGGTAAGTACTTTACCGTAACCCCCAGGATACTTCGCTTGGGGACAGGATGTCTGGCCGCGATGCCGTTGCCCCGCATCGTGCAACCCTACCTCGATCAACTTTCAGAACAGATCCATCAAAGCACCTCCGTTTCAATTCTTGATGGATCAGAAATTGTATATGTGGCGCGGGCGGCACAGCAGCGTGTGATGTCAGTGACCCTCATGCCTGGATCTCGTTTGCCCGCCTATTGCACATCTATGGGGCGCGTGCTTCTGGCAGCGCTACCTGAAGAACAAGCCAAAGACATTCTCATGGAAGGCCCCCTCCATGCACGAACGCCACGAACAGAAACATCTCCTCGCCGACTGTTGGATCAGCTTCGACATATCCGCGAACACGGTTTTGCTGCGATCGATCAGGAAGTAGAAATGGGGTTGCGATCAATTGCAGTGCCATTGACTGACTTTCGGCAAAAGACAGTCGCAGCACTTAATGTGGGGTTCGCTGCAACTACTGAACCTCTGGAATGTCTGGTTCAGAAATATCTTCCTAGCCTACAGGCAATCCAAGCTGAAATCTCCGGGACACTGAGATAATCAGGGCCAGAAACGAGTATCTAACTACGAAACTAATACGGCAATCGTTGGTATAAAGACGTCAGACCCATGATAAACCGTGAAATCATAATGGTAAGCGTCTGATTTAGGGCCGAAGCGAGAACTAGAGTCCGCCTCAATCTCGTTTGGCAAGAATTCGTGTCCTTATTTTCGTACTAAATTGAGGCATCCTAAAACTATAGAGGCTGAAAATATCATTACTGTCAGAACCAGTGAGGACAAGACTACATCCGCATTGAGAGATGACAGCATTGATGGGCGCCGACAAATGCTGGCTCTCGCGCGAGACGAGCCTAAAAATGGCAGGAATGTCTCGAATTTTTTATCGATTATAAAGAGATCGTCGAACGTGCCGCGACATAGTCTCCACGGTAACAATCGGGCGGTTACTATTGTTAGACGAAAAGATAATTAGAAAGCCACGTGAACATCGCTTTCAGTTACGCATAATTGATAATTAATTCTGTCGGTTAGTGGTCTCAAACGACTGCACCGATGGATCGGATTTTGATGGAAGACAAAACAACACTGTATATCGGCCTAGGAAGGATTTTGCTGCCGGTGCTAATCGCAATCGCGATCGGCTACGTGTTGCTCAGGCGTTCTTTTCGGAAGACCGCTCTGGCGATCGTCGTTGTTAGTGCCCTTCTCCTGGTACCTGCTTCGAAATCTCCTAGATATTCTGCAAGCTCTTAATTCAGAGAGGTGGATTCTAGCTTGACGTGCGTTATGCGGAAAAGCCTCGAATGCGCCGTTCAACTACTTCTCGTGAACGTAAATCAAGCACAGCTTACATGAACGATCCCGCCGTCGTTGCCCGACAAGAGCAAGCTTCATTAAGACAGCCTTCCGACAGATGGCAAGCCCGTAACATCCGCTAATAATACCAATGAAGCATCGTAAGGAAGCTGATACCGATCCCTTGGACCTGCGAACTCTATAGTCGCCCCCACCGAAGCGCTTTTCGCGAATGAGCTGCCCCATCATATATCGCTACAAAGCGGCCTGAAGTCGTCAGATCCTTCGGTCGCCGCCCGGCATCCTCTTGGATGCTAGGATTTTCGCGATAACAGAAGCGAGGACGTTCGGTTTCTCCATGGCGCGACCTTGACATCGAATAATTATTTCTTACATACCTCCTTACCTGTAGTAAGGAAACTCTGTTATGTCGTTCTCAACTGTCACGTCGAAAGGTCAGGTCACAATTCCGATCAAGGTACGCCATGACATGGGACTGTCGGTCGGCGACCGCATTGAATTCATTCGCATGGAGGACGGCCACTATGCCGTCGTGCCAGCGTCGGGTTCGGTGAAATCGTTGAAAGGGATCGTCCCCCAGCCCAACACGCCCGTCAGCCTGGAGGACATGGACGCAGCGATTGCAAGCGAGGCTACTCGCAGGTGATAGGCATCGATACCAACGTGCTTGTGCGGTATCTGGCGCAGGACGACGAAGCCCAATCGGCTGCAGCGTCACAGATCATCGATGGCCTCACCACTGAACTGCCGGGATATATTTCCCAGGTTGTGCTGGTCGAAACCGTTTGGGTGCTTGGGCGCTCTTACAAGATGCCGCGCGCCGCTTTGGTCGAAGTGATCGAAATGCTTCTTCGCACACGCGAATTGGTCATCGAGGGCGCTGAGGTTGGTTATCTGGCGCTTGCAACCTTTCGCAACAGCAATGCAGATTTTTCTGATGCGCTTATTGCGCACGGGGGGCGGCTTGCGGGATGCCGTGAAACGGTGACCTTCGACCGGCGAGCGGCTCACGCTGCGGGAATGCAACTTTTGGAAACGTAAAAAGGGTATTGAAAAGTTTTTGAACAGTGACTGACCGCGAATAGCGCCCCTGTGCTCAGACGGTCATTTCGATTGTTTAGTCATGCCATAGTGCGAATGCGTCGGATCTCGCGTGACGAAAGGATGCATTGGTGAGTTTATGATGAGGAGGGCAGGAAATCAGATCGATCTGGCCATCCGCAGACAGGAGCCCCTGAGCCTGCCACGCTGACTTGAACCGCCCCGGTATCTCAACGACAAAAGCGTTCAACAGGTTGTTTATGAACTCGGGAAACATACCCTTGGCATTAACGTTACTGCCGGTCTTTCGTTTCCAAGTTTGATGCTTGAAGCGACAACTTCTTCATGTGTTCAGAAACCGTGAGGTTTGCAGGAGCCGCCATTGCGCTGATACGTATGATAACGGCCGTCGTTGGCCTGAGGTCACCAAGGGGCATTCCCCCAGCTTTGCTGCATGCTAACTACCATCAGCGCCGATAGAGGATCATTCCGGCGTGATGTAGGATGTCATTGATAAAATGACCATCGGCAGTGAAGCCAGTGTCGTCCCAGTATTTGATATAGTTGCCCTTCAGTTCGTATCGGCCTTCATAGGCGCGTTCCCGCGTACCACGCGCTTCCACATAACGGCCATTGGCAGGGAGTTCGTGTCGGATGTATCCGTCATCCGTCTCCCAAAGGCCAACATAGGCGTGGTTGATTAGCGTTTCGCTTTTAGCCTCGATGAAGGTTTGAGACAAAACCGTCGCGGTAGCCAGGCCGACTAATACGCGCTTCATTTTGGAATTCCTTGCTCGCTACATTGTTGTTGACAATTGAGGAACGACCGCCTGCCACGGTCGGCCTCATCTCGTTGCTATTGGGGACGAGGTTCATTATTGTCGATCACTTCCTGGTACGCGACGAGATCGAGAAACGCTTCTGCCTCAACGACCAATCCATCCTGCAACCGGAATATCCATACGAACTGATTGCGATAAGGCGCACCAGAAGTCGTCGTTGCCGCAGCATCGAACCGGACAATGACCCTGTCCCTGACCGCCCAGACATGGTGGACAATCGGTGATAATGGCGACGCCAGACGGCTGACCAAAGGCACTGAACCGCGCCGCATGAAATCCTCGACACCGTTGTACGTACCAGCGACTGGTCCGGTACCATGGATCGTCCAGCGGACATCCGGTGCGAGCAGGTCGAAGACATTGCCGCTCCCCGCTGCCCATTGTTCAAAAGCCTCGCGCACAACTGCTTCGTTGCTCGCCTGGACATTGTTCACCGTTCCGCTAGTGGTACCGGCCGTCGCAGGGACGGCAATAGCGCTGAACGCCAGCGCAATCAGAAGATTTCTTGCTGTAACGAACCTATTCCCGCTTCGTGTGATAAAGATCATTAGTTCTATCCATTATAAGGTGCTTGAATTGAACGGATCATCAATTATGCGCCCTCCTGCCAGACCGGCCGCCAAATGATGCTCTTTAACTTCTCGCCGCTCGTCAGCTTGCAGAGGCAGTGGGGCGGATGGTGATCTCAGTCGTATCAACACCGGCAGGTGCTTCAATCACATGCTTCACCGCACGTGCTATATCAGAAGGCTGAAGCGCGATTGCGCGATATGCATTCATCGCGGTCACGGTTTCCTGATGGGTAATCGTCGATGCAAGTTCGCTTTCGACGACACCAGGATTAACGCAGGTAACGCGAATGTTCGTGCTTTCCTGCCGTAGTCCGTCAGAAATTGCCCGGACTGCGAATTTTGTCGCGCAGTAAACCGCAGCTGTCGGTACCACCTGTAGCGCACCGATGGAACCGAGATTAATGATGTGACCGCGCCCCTGAGCCTCCATGATCGGCAAGACTGCGCCGATGCCCCAGAGCACTCCCTTCACGTTGACATCCACCATGCGCTCCCATTCGTCCTGTTTGCCAGCAGCGAGCGGCGATAACGGCATCACACCGGCGTTGTTGATCAGAACGTCAACGCAACCCCATTTCTCCATAGCCGTTTGGACGAACTCGGCCATTGACGTGCGATCAGTAACGTCGAGTGAACAAGCTTCCGCAAAGCCATCCGCATCGCGGATCTCCGCCGCGATTGCTTCGACCCGCTCGAGGCGACGTGCACCCAGTAATAGCCTTGCTCCGGCTCTCCCAAGCTCCCGGGCTATGCCTTCACCGATTCCGCTAGACGCACCGGTAATCAGAATGACCTTGTCCATGTGGTTCTCCTTCAATGTACTGAAAGAGAAGATGGACGATCGTGACTGGTGATGGTATCCGTCATCCACTGGACTAAATGGTTAGCGACACTGGACAATGAAAATCGACCTTAATCTTGTTCCGCTCTTTCTCGCAGTCGCGCAGGAGCATAATTTCCGAGCTGCCGCTGATCGGCTAGGTATTACGCGGTCAGCAGTCAGCCAGGGGATCCGACGACTTGAAGACGTACTTGGTACAGCGCTTGTCATGCGCACAACACGTTCCGTTCGACTGACCGAAGCGGGGGAACGCCTGCGCAGTGAGTTGTCCCAACCCATATCCGATATCGAAACCGCCTTTGAAAATGTGTCGAGCGATACTGTGCCACGCGGGCTCCTCAGGATCGCTGCCACCTCAATCGCCGAGCAGTTCCTTTCCGGCTCGCTGATAGCTTCCTTTGCAGCTGCTAACTCTTACGTGACAATTGATGTCACGATCACGGATGATGAGTTCGACATTGTAGCCGCTGGCTATGACGCGGGAGTTAGATTGGGAGAGGTTATAGAACAAGATATGATCGCCATTCCGATAACCGGTGATCAACGGGAGATGGTCGTGGCTAGCCCGTCTTATCTTCAGCTCCATGGAGAGCCCAAACATCCACGCGAGCTGGTTCATCATCGCTGTATCGGCTGGCGACCCGCACTCAACGTCGCTCCGTATCGATGGGAATTTGAGGAGAATGGCATTCCGTTTGATGTGGCCGTTGAACCGCAGATCACAACCAACGATCTCCGCCTAATGCTACGCACTGCTCTTGCCGGAGGCGGCATCACCTTCGCACCGGAAGACGTGTTCCGACCGTTCACGGAAACAGGCCAACTGGTGCCACTGCTCAAAGAGTTTCTACCACCCTTCCCGGGCTTTTTCCTGTATTTTCCGCAGCGCCGCAACATGGCACCAAAGTTGCGAGCGCTGATCGACCATATTCGGCGGCCAGACTCTCGGTTGCCGATTGCTCCCGCTCCGTGATTGCGATCGCGTGTCTGTTTATATCAATCTTGCTCCACTTGATGAAATTGCTGCGTCACCTTCCACGTGCCTTATTCCAGCAATAAACCATTTCAAAAGAATGCGATGGCTCGGCAAGATTTTATTCGCCGGACAGCCTAGAGGCATTAAAAAGGCGCCTCCTCGTCAAGAATTCGTATCATTGACCGGAGGCAATGCGTCTTTCTACGATGTCTCCCGAAACATAAGCTATTCCATAACCCTTCACTGCAGCATCGATCATGATATGGGAGTTGTTGAAAGTGAGCTGACCATCGACAAGGACGCGCAGTTCCTGACCATCTTTGTCGGCGTCCCTGGCATAAGGTCACCTACGTTCTCCTGGCGCATATTGATGCAGCGTGCGCTGCAATCTGTGTGATTGCGGTTGAAGCAATCGCTGCTTTGATCGCGATGAAAATGTTTGCGGTCATTTTGGTTTTCAGACCGGAACAAGTCGTTAGGGAAGCCTCCTCGCAACCAACCTGCTTCCTAGACCCGCTCGACCACCATCGCAATACCTTGCCCGCCACCGATACACATTGTTGCCAACCCGTAGCGGCCACCGATACGTTCGAGCTCATAGCAAAGTTTGATGAGGATGATCGCTCCTGACGCGCCTACCGGATGACCGAGAGCAACAGCGCCGCCGTTCGGATTGACCTTATCTGCCGGAAACTCCAATTCCGCGTTGACAGCACAGGCCTGCGCTGCAAACGCTTCATTGGATTCGATCACATCAAGATCGGCTACGGTAAGACCCGCCCGCTGCAAAGCCTGAAGGCTGGCGGGAACGGGGCCCATACCCATTACTTCAGGCGCGACGCCACCGAGTCCGGTTGCGATAATGCGACCTAATGCATTGACGCCATGGGCTTTAGCGACACTCTCCTCCATAAGAACCAGAGCTGCCGCGCCATCGTTGAGACCCGATGCATTGCCGGCTGTTACTGTGCCGTCCTTGCTAAAAGCAGGACGCAGCTTGGCCATATCCTCCAGAGAAACATTGCTGCGAACATGTTCATCCGTATCAAACAGTTTCTCTGTCCGACCTTGCTTGACGGTAATTGGCAATATCTGGCTGCTAAAGCGCCCATCTGCGATAGCTGCTGCCGCACGACGGTGCGATTCAACCGCGAAAGCATCCTGCTTTGCCCGATCGATACAAGACCGCTCTGCAATATTCTCGGCGGTCATGCCCATGTGGCCGTGACCGAAGGGATCGGTCAGAGCACCCATCATCATGTCAGTCGCGGTCACATCGCCCATCTTCTGACCGTTGCGTGCCTGCGTCAATAAATGGCCGGAGCGGCTCATGCTTTCCGCACCGCCAGCAAGCACGATATCGGCTTTGCCGAGCTCAATCTGCTCGGCAGCGGAAACGACCGCCTGAAGGCCTGAACCGCACAAGCGGTTCAAAGTCAACGCAGGTGATGCGTGGGGAACCTCAGCACGAACCGCGACGACCCGCGAAATATACATATCCTCCGGTCTCGTATGAATGACGTTTCCGAAGACTGTCTGCTCAACCTGATCGGGCTTGATGCCAGCACGCGTGATCGCTTCGCGCGCCACTGCAGCTCCAAGTTCACACGGAGGAATACCTGCAAGAGAGCCACCAAAATCTCCGATTGGCGTGCGAACCCCGGAAGCAATAACCACTGAACGTTTCATGATGAACTCTCTCAAACCTTGTCAGCCATTTCAGGCAAAGCCTGGAACAAATCAGCTACCAGTCCATAATCAGCCACCTGGAAGATAGGTGCTTCTTCATCCTTGTTGATCGCAACAATCACGCGGCTGTCTTTCATGCCAGCCAGATGCTGGATCGCACCGGAAATACCAACTGCGATGTAAAGCTCCG
>NZ_BSQC01000028.1:0-30458 GCF_030268145.1 Brucella sp. NBRC 12950 | reverse complement strand
CCCATTCCTCGTTTGCAACCCCGACCAGCCTCTCGGAATGGGGGCTGAACGTCAGCACCTGTCGCATCTGTAATCTGCTGGGAACGTCGCAACTTTAACTTGCTAAAACAATGTGTATAACGGGGGTGGGTTCTAGTTTGAAGTGCGACTTGCAAATGAATTCATGTGGTTAGCCGTGGAGGAAATTGGATCTCCGAATACTTGTTTACTGCTGTGTCGTAGGACCCTGCTCTTCAAAACCCAGCCGCGTCAAAGCCACCCACGGTCCCAGCATGGCTCTCCATGTAGATGATCGACCAAATAATCCACCAATGCACGCACTTTGATCGCCAGGTGCCTGGCAGGCGGATAGACAGCATATACGCCCAGCGGTAGATCTTCATAATCACGTAGCAATTGTTGCACACGGCCATCCCGAATGTATGGCCCAGCTATAAAAGACGGCACATGAGCTATTCCCAATCCCGCTGCGGCGGCCTCCATACAAGCTTCGCCGTTTGAAAACTGAAGCCGCCCTGTGACTGCCGCTGACTGGATTTCACCATCATGCGCGGGTTTAAATCGCCAGATCAAGGGATCTCGGAAATTCGTGTCGATAATACAGCTATGTTCGGAGAGTTCTCGCGGGTGGGTGGGCAAACCCTGTTCGCTGACATAGGAAGGTGCCGCGACCAAAACCACCCGAGCGTCGCAGAGCCGTCTTGCAATCAAACTGCTATCAAGCGGTTTGCCAATGCGAACACCAATATCGAACCCCTCGTCCACCAGATTGACAATACGATCTGAGAAACTGACGTCAATTTGTATATCTGGAAATATTTTCGCAAATTCCAGCAGGATTGGTGTCAGTTGCAATGTCCCGAAAGACATGGGTGCCGTAAGCCTTATACGCCCGCTCGGTGCACCGGATGCATTGCGTACGGATGCATCTAAAGCATCAAAATCCTGCACTAAGCCCTTGATACGCTCATAATATGCGTAACCGACCTCTGTCGGCGAGAGCGCCCGTGTTGTGCGCTTTATGAGCTGAACCCCTAAACCCGACTCAAGCTTTGAGATGAGTTTTGACGCCTGCCCGCTGCTCGTCCCAAGCCTTTGAGCCGCCGCTGAAAAACTGCCCGTATCAAGGACCGCGACAAACATCCGCTCACTATCAAGGCGATCCATTGATTGTTTCCGTTTTGGCTATTTATATGCTTCTATTGCCTAAAATAGTCAAAATATGGAAATAATTAAAGCGGTTCGTCAGGTTTGAACGCTTTCAATCCCCAGCAAATCTGGACCTATCGGTACAATGCCTGTGGGGTTTAACGCCTTGATCGAATAGTATCCCCGCTTGATATGATCAATATTGACCGTTTCACGCACGCCCGGAATATCCAAAACGCGCAACAGCCAGCCACTCAGCGCCGGATAGTCCTTCAACTGCCGGAGATTGCATTTGAACAAGCCGTAATAGGCAGCATCAAAGCGTATGAGCGTCACAAACAGCCGAATATCCGTTTCCGTCAGGCTCTCGCCAAACAGGAATGAACCCTTTCCATCGAGCTTTTCCTCAAGCACAGCAAGCGCCTTGAACACGTCGCGGAAAGCTTCCTCATAGGCGATCTGCGTTGTGGCGAATCCCGTGCGATAAACGCCGTTGTTGAGCCGAGGATAGATATACTCGTTCAACTCGTCGATTTCTGAGCGCAAGGCTTCCGGATAAAAATCGAAATCCGCGCTGGCAAGATCGCCAAAACCTGAGTTGAGCATCCGAAGAATGTCAGCGGACTCATTGTTGACGATGGTCTGTTTTTGCTTGTCCCACAGCACAGGCACTGTAGCGCGGCCCGTATAATGTGGATCTGCTTTGGTGTAGATCTCGTGCATATAAGTGGCGCCATTGAGAACATCACGATCAGCGCCCGGATAGTCGCCAAATCGCCAGCCCTGATTGGTCAGAGCAGGTTCTACCACCGAGATCGAAATTACATCTTCCAGCCCTTTGAGCTTACGGCCGATTAAGGTGCGTGACGCCCATGGGCAGATATAAGCGACATAAAGATGGTAGCGACCTGCTTCTGCTTTGAAGCCCGCCTCACCCGTCGGACCTGCGCTACCGTCGGGAGTTATCCAGTTTCGAAAGCCGGAAATCTGGCGCACGAAACCGCCTTTCTCATCTTTCGCTTGAACTGGCTGCCAGTCTTCTGTCCACTTACCATCTACAAGCATGGCGCTTATCCTTGAAAATTGTCGTTAGAATTGCGGAGAGTTCCCTCCCCGCATATCCAGCAAATAGCGATGTCTGCTATTTAGGCAGATGCACTCGGCTTCGCAGCATAAGCGCCATTGCCACCCAATGCCACGACGATAAGCCCAACGATCCAGAATGCCGGAAACTCCCAACCACCATTGGCGTTAGTGAAAAAGAAGCCAGCTGCACCGTGAACGGTGAAAATCGCACCGAGCAGGATCGGAATAAGAGCAACAGCTGCAATGCGCGGAAAGATGCCGATAATCAGCGCGATAGCGCCGACGACTTCCCAAAGAATGGTTACGTAGGCAAACCAGCCAGGCAGACCAAGCGATCCGAAAAATGCTGCGGTTCCTGCAGGTGTGAAGACGAAAATTTTCAAGCCAGCATGGGCGAGAAAGAGAATGCCGAGCGCCAGACGCATAATGAAAATAGCATAAGGCGCAGTACGATTGTCGATCACGATAGACCTCATTTCCGATGATGAATGTTTGAGGCAGACCATGCCGAAAAGCACCGATAAAGATAAGATAGCCAAGGCGAAATGAACTTCTTCCGAAATGGAAGAAATGAGAAAATCGCTTATTTTCTCGTATTGATGCATCTTGCAGCTGACTTCAGATGGCATTAACAACAGCCTCATTCTTGCGGAGAATTTTTATGGCAGTTGGACGCCAATCTATGCCGCCGCTCAATGCGCTTGTCGTCTTCGACAGCGCTGCACGGCTTGGCAGCTTTTCGCGCGCCGGTCTGGAGCTCGGTCTCACCCAAAGCGCCGTCAGTCGTCAGATCGGCAAACTTGAAGCGTTCATCGGCTCCAAGCTGTTCAACCGCCTCCCCGTTGGCGTTCAGCTCACCACAATGGGCGAAAGCTACGCCTCAGATGTCAGCCGCCTGCTCGGCGATTTGACGGCAGTCACCGACGGCCTTCGTGCCTGGACAGGCCCACGACAGATAACCATTGCCTGTTCGCGCGGCATTGCTGATCAGTGGTTCTTGTTGCGTGTTGGAATGCTGAAAGCGGAGCTCCCTGGCATCGAAATCCGGCTGCGCGTGACCGACGATGTGGCGCATTTGCGCCTCGATGAATTTGATCTGGCGCTGTTCTATCGCAAGGAACGTCCGATTGGTGTGAATCTAACCGTGCTGGGGCGCGAAGAAGTTGTGCCGGTTTCCGCCCCCGGCGTGGTAAACATCATGGAACAGGAAGCGCCGGTTCTACTCTCAATCGAAGACACCATGCGCGAATGGCAAGGTTGGCCTGAATGGTGGCAGGATGCGCGGCTCTCCCCTCCTCCCGGTGCACTGGAATGGCGCTTGGGCGATTATGGCCTCTGCGTTGCAGCGGCCACGCAAGGGATCGGCATCACGCTTGGCTGGACTTGGCTCATCAAAGAGCAGCTTGCAGCAGGCACGCTCGTACCCGTCCACGATCATATGATGCGATCAGACGCTTATTTCTATCTGATGCGGCCAGCCGACCGCCATCAGCGCAAAATTGTGCGTGAAGTGTCGGACTGGTTGATTGCAAGCAATGGAACCGACGCAATCACGTAAAGATGATGAGACTCATTCGGCAGGTATAACAGCTGCACGACGACGAGCCATCATACGGAACCGCACGTAACCAACGACAGTAAACACCAGCCAGGCCACCTGCGTGATAATGGAACCCAGATTGAAGTTCCACGAGAGCGAATAAATCAGCGCTACACCGCCAAGAATATTGAGCACGGTAATGATGGCATCGTCCACCGTGTAAATACGTAGCTGAATCAGGGCATAAGCAGAAAGATAGAAAACTGCACCCAACAAGCCAACAATATCCGGCAAACTCATTTTGATCTCCACGATCAGCAAAATTTCAATCGCAGAGGCAACTTTTTTTGTGGAAGAAGCGCCACCGCAGGTCTCTGTGGAATGCTCCTTTATCCCTGTTCCCATAAAAGCCAAGAGGTACATTTGGCATGGGGGTATGCATAAAAGTCATATCATAAAAACCTCTTACAACCCTTGAAAGTTACGAGCTGTGTGGGCTAGTCCAACCCGCAAAATCGATTTAGCTATGCATAAAATACAAGCTAAGACTTCAACAGGGGTAACGCATGACTGGGTACCGAAACGATTTTAACCTCTCCCGCCGCAGCTTCATCACAGGCGCCGCAGGTCTTGGCCTTCTAGCCGCTACTGGCATGAGCGGTTTGATCACCTCGGCAGCAGCCGCTGCAGCCGATGGCGCGCCAAAGAAGGGCGGAGTGCTCAAGCTTGGTATTGGCGGCGGCTCCACCACCGATAATTTCGATCCGCGCCTTCTGAAGGATTGGGTTCCGGTCAATCAGGCCTACATGCTGATGAACGGTCTCGTCGAAATCGACGCCAACAACAAGGCTGTGCCTGAGTTGTTTGAAAGCTGGGAACCATCTGCCGACGCCAAGGAATGGACCTTCAAGGTTCGTCAGGGCGTAACCTTCCATAACGGCAAGACGCTTGACGCCGACGACGTCGTCTATTCGATCAATCTGCACCGCGGCGAAACCACATCCGGTGCGCGTTCGCTCGCATCTGAATTCACTGATGTAGTCAAGGTTGACGCTGGCACGGTCAAGATCACGCTGAATAGCGGCAATGCTGATCTGCCTTACATCCTGTCCGATTATCACTTCCTCGTCGTTCCTAAAGACTGGACCGATTTCAACAAGCCGGTTGGCACCGGACCTTTCGTTTTCGAGCGTTTCCAGCCGGGCGTGCGTTCGCGTTTCACGCGCAATGAGAGCTACTGGAAGCCAAATTCGGCTTGGGTCGATGCGGTTGAAGTCATCGTAATCAATGACGTGTCTGCCCGTACCAACGCCATGATGTCCGGTCAGGTTCACGCCATCAACCAGCTCGACTTCAAGACGGTTGATCTGTTGAAGCGCAATCCGAACCTCAACATCGTTCAATCGTCTGGCGGCCAGCATTTCTCTTTCCTGATGGATTGCACGCAGGCGCCGTTTACCGACAACAACGTCCGCCTCGCCGTCAAGCACGCCATTGACCGCGAACAGCTACTCAAGACCGCTTTGCGCGGCTATGGGCGTCTGGGCAATGACAACCCGATCCCAAGCACCGATCCGTTCTTCGATGCAGCACTGCCGCAACGCGCTTATGACCCGGAGAAGGCCAAGTTCTATCTGAAGCAGGCGGGCATGGATTCGCTGAAAATTCAGCTGTCCGCCTCAGATGCCGCCTTCACGGGCGCTGTCGATGCAGCAGCGATCTTCCGCACCGCCGCCGTCAAGTCGGGCATCGAGATTGATATCAAGCGTGAACCAGCAGACGGATATTGGGACAATGTCTGGATGAAAGCGGCGTTCTGCATGTCTTATCGTGGTGGTCGCCCGACTGCCGATCAGGCTCTGTCGATCGCTTATGCATCCAACGCTTCACAAAACGATACGCATTGGAAGAGCGCTGATTTCGACGCCAAGCTGCTCGAGGCCCGTGCAATGCTCGATCAGGCCAAGCGCAAGGAAATCTACGCTGAATTGCAGGCCATGATCAGCAATGATGGCGGCGCGCTTATCCCAATGTTTGGCGACTATCTCGACGCCACCTCCAAGAAGCTCAAGGGCGTGACCACGCATCCGATGTTCAATCTGATGGGTGCTCGCCTTGCCGAAAAAGTCTGGCTGGAAGCATAAATGTTCGTTCTAATTCTCAAGCGTGTGGGGCTCGGGCTCCTCACGCTGTTCCTCGTATCGGCGTTGATTTTCGCCGGCACGCAGATCTTGCCGGGTGACGTGGCGTCAGCCATTCTCGGCCAGAATGCCACGCCGGAAGCGCTTGCGACGCTGCGCGAAAGCCTTGGTCTCAATCAACCGGTCCTCGCACGCTATTTTGCGTGGCTTGCTGGTTTTGTGACTGGTGATCTCGGTACTTCGCTTGCCAACCAGCAGCCGGTGGCCGATCTTTTGTGGCCGCGTTTCTGGAATACGATGGCACTTGCAGCCTTTGCAGCGGTCATCAGCGTTCCTATTGCAATTCTCCTTGGCCTTATCACTGCGGTAAAGCGCGGCGGCATTTTTGATCGTGTTATCAATATCGTAGCGCTGGCTTTTGTCTCTCTGCCTGAGTATTTCCTGGGCCTGTTATTGATATTGTTTTTGTCGATCCGCTTTAATCTATTGCCGAGCCTTGCCGACACCTATGATGGCATGACCTTCCTCGAATGGGTGCAGGCCACTGCTCTGCCCGCACTAACGTTGGTTCTCGTGACCGTCGCGCAGATGATGCGTATGACACGTACCGCCGTTTTGTCGGTTATGGATCAAGCCTATGTCGAAACCGCATATCTCAAGGGTCTGCGCACCAAGCGCGTCGTGACCAAGCACGCTTTGCCAAATGCGGCGGCGCCTATCGTCAATGTGGTGGCGTTCAACATCGCTTACCTCATCACCGGTGTGGTGCTTGTCGAAGCCGTGTTCAACTATAACGGCCTTGGCCGCTTCATGGTTGATGCTGTTTCCAAGCGTGACCTTCCGCTCGTGCAGGCTGCGGCTCTCGTCTTCGGTGCTGCCTATGTCATTCTCAATATCATCGCCGATGTCGCTGCCATCGCGCTCAATCCGCGCCTGAGGCACCCACGATGAATAAGATGAAAAAATCAATTCCGTTGACGGCGTGGGTTGGTCTCACCATCGTCACACTGTGCCTTTTGATGTTCCTGTTTGGCCCGTTGATCGCGCCTTATGGTCAGGAAGAAATCGTCGGCGCACCGTTTGATCCGCCATCGGCACAGTTCTGGTTCGGTCTTGATCAGAATGGCCGCGACATGCTCTCTCGCCTGCTTTTTGGTGCGCAGATGTCAATCGGCGTCTCGCTCGCAGCATCGCTCCTGTCGTTCAGCGTCGGCGTGCCGCTCGGCTTCCTCGCCGCCATTTTCGGCGGCTGGGTCGATACGGTACTGTCGCGCATTGTCGATACCGTCATGTGCATTCCCGTGCTCATTTCGGCACTCGTCATTCTTCAGGCGCTCGGCTCGTCGCTGCCGGTTCTGATTATCACCATCGCATTGCTCGATTCCACCCGCGTGTTCCGTCTAGCGCGTATTGTGGCGCAGGGCGTGAATGTGCTGGAATATGCCGAAACGGCCCGTCTTCGCGGCGAAGGCCTCGGCTGGCTGATCTCGCGTGAAATTCTGCCGAATACGCTGCCACCGCTGATTGCGGAATTTGGTCTGCGTTTCTGCTTCACCTTCCTCTTCGTTGCAGGCCTGTCGTTTCTTGGCCTTGGCATCCAGCCGCCATTTGCGGATTGGGGCGGCATGGTGAAGGACAACCAGCAGGCTATTCTCTACGGCCTTTATGCACCGCTTTTCCCGGCGGCTGCAATCGCCATCCTCACCGTTGGAGTCAACCTCGTTGTTGACTGGCTTCTGGCCGGGCGCACGACTACGCAGGGAGCTGATCGATGAGCAAGGATATCGTTCTTTCAATCTCCGACCTCGTCGTCAAAGCCCCCAATGACGCAACGCTTGTTGATCATGTCGATGTGACGCTGAAGCGTGGTGAAGTGCTTGGTCTTATCGGCGAGTCTGGCGCTGGTAAATCCACCATTGGGCTTGCAGCCATGGGCTATGGTCGCGGCGGTTGTAGAATCGCTGAAGGCACAATTGTCGTTGACGATATTTCGCTGATGGACGGCACCCGCGAAACCCGTGAAAAGGCCCGTGGCGCACGTATCGCCTATGTGGCGCAGAGTGCGGCAGCGTCGTTTAACCCTGCACACCGCATTGGCGATCAGATCATGGAAGGCCCGCTCTATCACGGCCTCATGACCAAAGCCGAAGCAAAAACATGGATGCTGGAACTGCTGCATACATTGCAGCTTCCCGATGCCGACACCTTTGGCGATCGCTATCCGCATCAGGTTTCCGGTGGTCAGTTGCAGCGTGCTATGGTTGCCATGGCCATGTCCTGCCGCCCGGATATTCTGGTGCTGGACGAGCCGACCACCGCACTTGACGTGACAACGCAGATCGAAGTGCTCGCACTCCTTCGCAGCCTGATCCAGCGTTACAACACTGCCGCCCTTTACATCACGCATGACCTTGCAGTCGTGGCGCAGATCGCCGACCGCATCATGGTTCTGCGTCATGGCAAGATGGTTGAACTTGGCTCTTCGGAGCAAATTCTCGAAGCGCCAAAGCAGGAATATACCCAGCGTCTGGTGTCTGAGCGTGAAGCCAGCATTTCGGGTGAACAGGCCGAACACAAGACTGGCGAAATCCTGCTCGAAGTGAAAAACGCGACTGCTTATTACGGCAAGAAACTCGTTTTGACCGATGTGGGCTGCTACATCCGTCGTGGAGAAACGCTTGCGGTAGTGGGTGAATCCGGTTCCGGCAAATCAACGCTTGCGCGTGTGATTGCAGGTCTGCCACCGCATTCTAGCGGCATCATCACCCTTGCCGGACAGCGGCTCGAAGCGAACTACAAAAAGCGTTCGCGCGAAGAATTGCGTCGTATTCAGCTCGTTTACCAGCTCCCTGACGTGGCATTGAACCCACGCCAGACCGTTGGTGAAATCATCGGTCGCCCGATGAAGTTCTATTTCGGCATGAATGAAGATCAGCGCGAGGTCGAGGTCAAGCGCCTGCTTGAACTCATCGGCCTACCTGTCGACTTTGCAGACCGCCTGCCCGGTGCCCTTTCGGGCGGACAGAAACAGCGCGTTTGTATCGCACGCGCGCTTGCAGCAAAGCCTGATCTTATCATCTGCGATGAAGTCACTTCAGCGCTTGACCCGCTCGTCGCTGAAGAAATTCTCAGGCTCCTGCGTAAACTGCAGGATGAATTGCAAGTGTCATATCTCTTCATCACCCACGACCTTGGCGTCGTACGCCGGCTCGCCGACCGCACCATGGTGATGCAGAAGGGCAAGGTGGTCGAAACCGGCACCACGAAGGCAATCTTCGAGCCGCCTTATGAGCCCTATACGGAGCAGCTCATCACATCCGTTCCGGAGCTGCGCCGCAACTGGCTGGACGACATCCTGAAGGCACGTGCCGCCAGTTAAACTACCGATGCGGCGCTAATGCCGCACCGGCTTCTCCTTGTTCAAATTGGAACCGATCATGACCGTAAACGTCACCGAGCATCTGTGGATCACTCTCAAGGATGGCACCCGTCTTGGTGCGCGCCTGTGGCTGCCTGAAGGCGCCGAGGAAAATCCCGTGCCTGCCGTGCTCGAATATATTCCCTACCGCAAGCGCGACGGCACGCGTGGCCGCGATGAACCAATGCATGGCTACTTCGCGCAGAATGGCTATGCCGCGATCCGCGTTGACATGCGCGGCACGGGTGAATCTGATGGCCACATGGCCGACGAATATATCCAGCAGGAACAGGACGACGCGCTCGAAGTCATTGCCTGGATTGCGGCGCAGCCTTGGTGCAGCGGCAATGTCGGCATGATGGGCAAGAGCTGGGGTGGCTTCAACGGCCTTCAGGTTGCAGCCTGCCGTCCGCCAGCATTGAAGGCGATCATCACCGCCTATTCAACTGACGACCGTTTCCGCGACGACATCCACTACATGGGCGGCCTGTTGCTCAACGATAATCTGTGGTGGGGCACGATCATGCTCGCTTATCAGTCGCGTCCGCTAGATCCGGCGATTGTGGGCGCTGGCTGGCGCGATGCATGGATTGAACGTCTGGAACGCCTGCCGTTCTTCCCTGCCCTCTGGCTCGAACACCAGCATTACGATGAATATTGGAAGCATGGCTCGGTCTGCGAAGATTGGTCTGCAATCCAGTGCCCGGTTCTCACAATCGGCGCATGGGCCGACAGCTACACCAATGCTGTTCCGCGCCTGCTCGAAAACCTTCAGGTCCCTGCCCGCGGCATTATCGGTCCTTGGGGCCATGTCTATCCGCAGGACGGCCTGCCGGGTCCCGCAATCGGTTTCCTGCAGGAAGCGGTGCGCTGGTGGGACCAGTGGCTTAAGGGCATAGAGACCGGCGTTATGGACGAGCCGAAACTGCGCGCCTATCTCTGCGATACAATCGAACCAACCGGCTCACGCGATTTCACCAATGGCCGCTGGGTCGGCGAACAGAACTGGCCATCGACCGAAATAACGCCGAAGCCTTTCGCGCTGGGTGCTGACTTCACGCTGGGCAAAGCTGATGCAGCCAAGGGCATATTGTCGATCTCCTCGCCAAACAGCCACGGCAAGGCCGGTGGCGAATGGATGGCGACGGGTTGCCCTGGCGAACACCCAACGGATCAGCGTCTTGACGATGGCGGCTCGCTCAACTTCGATACCGCTGTTCTCGCCGAAGACCTCGAAATTCTCGGCGCGCCAGTTGCACGCCTGACATTTACCGTCGATCAGCCGGTTGCACAAATTTCGCTACGTCTCAGTGATATTCTGCCGGATGGCCGTATCACCCGCGTCAGCTATCAGGTCTTCAACCTCAACCACATCAACGGACATGACAAGCCAGAAATGCTGGTGCCGGGCAAAACCTATGAAATCGCGATCAAGCTCAACGATAGCGGTTACAGCTTCAAGAAGGGTCATCGCATCCGTCTTTCGGTTGCAACCGGCTACTGGCCGATGGTCTGGCCATCGCCTAAGAGCGTGACACTGACGCTCGACACCGCTTCATCGGTTCTCGATCTGCCTGTGCGTCAGCCATCTGCCGACGATGCTAATGTTTCCTTCCAGAAGCCTGCGCATGGTCCGGCAACACCGATGACCCAGCTTGATCCGGGCAGCGTGCGCCGCTGGACCGAACAGGACCACGTCACTGGCGAAACGCTCTATGTGACGGAAGGCATTGGCGGCTTGTTCGGCGAAGGCATCTTGCGCTTTGACGATCTCGGTACGCAATTGAGTCATAGCCTCAAGCGTGAACTGCGCATCAATGACAATGATCCGCTATCGGCGTCTTATGTGCTGACACAGGCCTATCAAATGGGCCGCGAAGGCTGGATGATCGACATTGAAAGCACCACCAAGATGCATTCCGATGCCGAAAACTTCTATATTTCCGGCGTTCTGACGGCCAAGGAAAATGGCGAGGCGGTCAAGACCCGCGAATGGAACCAGACCATCGCGCGCGATCATCTCTAGTCCATAATGCTCGACAAAAAATACCCCCGCGTCTAACGCGGGGGTATTTTTATGTCTAAATTTCAGTCGTTAAGCAAAACGGCGGAGTATAAATCCCGCAGTTTTCTCCTGATGCAATCAGTGCGAAGCTTGATTGCGGACCTTGGCAACCTCAGCAGCAGATACGGCATCAGCCTTGTTGCCCCAAGCCGAGCGAACAAAAGTTGCTAGCTGAGCAACTTCATCATCCGTCAGACGATCGGCATAGCCCTGCATTACCAGACGCATAGGACGCTTCTCGGTCGAAGGCACTTCTGCACCATGCAGAATGATCGAGACCAACGGCTTCACTTCCGAACCCGTGACCAGATCATTAGCTGCCAGTTCCGGGAAGATGCCAGGAGCACCCTTGCCTGTCACAAAGTGACATGCAGCGCAGTTGTCGAGGTAAAGACGTGCGCCGACTGGCATGTTCGGAGATGCTTCAGTCAGCAACTTTGCAGTCTCTTCACCCGCGGCATCTGCCGGAGCGGCTGGAAGTGCCGTCGGTGCCTTGACTGCAAAATTCTCAGGAACTTCGACAGCTGCGCCATCGATACCCTTTAGGAAAGCAGCAATCGCCAGAGTATCAGCATCAGTCAGGTGCTGGAACGATTGCTCGACTGCCAGACCCATTTCGCCGTTTGCGGTCGAATGGGAATTACGACCGGTTGCGAGATAGGAAGCCATTTCCTCAACGGACCACTTCTGAGGTGCCGACTGTGGGCCACGCAACGAAGGTGCATTCCAGCCGTCGACGACACCACCCGTAAGGAAGGTCTTGTCGCCAACCTGAACGCCGTCCTGCGCCATCAAAGCATTGCGCGGGCTGTGGCAGGCAGCACAGTGGGCTGCACCTTCAACCAGATACTGGCCACGTTCCTGAACTTCGTTCTTACCGGCGGGCGTGAAGCCAGCCTTGTTGTTGAGAGCGAGCCAGTTCCATGCGCGGATACCGAAGCGCATGTTGAACGGAAAACCGAGTTCGGTCTGCTGCACTTCGTTCTTCACCGGCTCTACTTCATGCATGAAGTAGTCGTAAAGCGCGCGGACATCTTCCTCGTTCAGCTTACGATAGTTTTCGTAAGGCATGGCGGGATAAAGATGCACGCCATCGGCACGAATGCCATCATAGAGCGCTGCGCGGAACTGATCGAGTGTCCAGTTGCCGATGCCAGTTTCCTTGTCCGGAGTGATGTTTGTCGTCCAGATCGTGCCCATTGGGCTCGCAATCGCACGGCCACCGGCAAACGACTTGCCGCCTTCTGCCGTATGGCAAGCCATACAGTCGGAAGCATACATCACATATTCGCCCTGCCCCTTTGCAGGCTTCCAATCAGCAGCAAGCTCTTGTGTTGACTTGGTCAGTTGCACCGGAACAAACAGGAATGCGAGAAACGCGATAATTCCAAAGACGACCAGAACGCCGATAATGCGAAGAAGAGTTTTCATCACTATTCTCCTCAAACCAACGGACGTGGATTAGAAAGATACTGCGTACGGATCGCATGAGCAGTCCAGTAAGCCAGACCACCAAGCAGGCCAGTCGGGTTATACTGCGTGTTCTGCACGAAGTTACCCGCACCCAACATGAAGACGTTATGCTTGTCCCACGCTTGCGAGAAGCGGTTGACCACACCTTCACGCGGATTAGCCGACATGGTGTGCCCGCCCGTCGTATGCGTCGTCTGATAAGGACGAACGTCAAACTGTGCTCCTTCCTTTTTGAAGGATGACTGCATCAGGTCCGGGTTCATCGTCTTGGCCAATTCTTCCGCCTTGCCCTTCATGAACTGGGTCATCCGGATATCGTTCGGATTCCAGTTGAAGGTCATACGCATCAGTGGACGGCCGTGCGGGTCTTTATAGGTCGGATCAAGATCCAGATGGTTGGTCTTGTAGGCCATAACGGAACCGTGAGTCCCGATGTTCATCGAATGACCATACCACTCAGCAATTGCGCTCTTCCAGCCTGCACCCCAACCAGGCGTGCCCGAAGGAAGCGTCATGCTTCGGATCGGTTGGCCGTTGGTCTGTCCCGAACGCCAATAAGCACCACCGATGAAGCCTTCACGACCAAAGTCGATCTGGTTTACACCGAAGTCATCGATGCACATGCCGTTCGCCCCTGTACCAATGAACGGGTTGAACTCTTCGTTCTTGAAGAAGAGTGTCACGCCGCCTGTCAGCTGGTAAGCGTAGTTACGGCCAGTCACACCCTCGCCCGTTGCAGGATCGTAAGGCTTGCCGATGCCCGAAAGCAGTGCCAAATGCACGTTGTTGAGTTGGAACGAAGCCATGATGACGATGTCGGCTGGCTGGAAGACTTCTTCCTGCGTCTTGTCGTCAAAATAGGTAACGCCAGTTGCAGTCTTGCCGTCCGGTGCCATTTCGATACGCAGAACTTCAGATTCCGTACGGTATGAGAAGTTCGGCATACGCTTGAGCGCATCCAGAATGGTTGTCTGGGGCGATGACTTCGAATACTGGTAGCAGCCGAAACGCTCACAGAAGCCGCAATGGTTGCACGGCCCCATCTGCATGCCATATTCGTTCACATAGGCAGTCGATGCGATGCCGCCCGGCGACGGGAACGGGTGATAACCCATGGCCTTTGCTGCGTCGGCGAATTTGCGGCCATCCCAGGTCGTGTGCATTGGAGGCATCGGATATTCGTTCGAGCGCCATCCTTCAAAAGGATTGCCGCCCTCAACGAGCTGGCCCTTCAGATTACCTGCCTTGCCGGAAATACCAGCAACACGTTCGAAACGGTCGAAGAACGGTTCCATTTCGTCATAGTTCACAGGATAGTCGCCAAGAAGCATGTCTTCCGGGATGATCTGCTCACCCCAGTTTTCTAGAACATGCGAACGAAGACGCAGTTCTTCTGCCTGTGGGCGCCAGTTCAGGCCGTTCCAGTGCGTGCCGGCACCGCCGACACCGTTGCCCGGAAGGAACGAACCGAAACTGCGGTAAGGCAGGGCGGTTTCACCCTCATTGCGGCGAACTGTAACTGTCTGCTGGCTTGCGCGTTGCATCATCTTGAGGCGCACGCCGTATTTCAGCTCATCGATCATGTTCGGATATTTGAAATCCGGAACGGTGTTCTGGTCGTGACCGCGCTCAAGAGCGACGATTTCAAGACCTTCCTGCGCCAACTCCATAGCTAGAATCGCGCCTGTCCAGCCGAGGCCAACAATGACCACGTCTTTTTTCTTTTCCTGACGTGCCATTTTTAAGCCCTCTCGCCCTTGATCGAAACCGGGCCTAATGGGTAGCGAACATTGTAACGCTCAACCCATTCCTTGTAGCTGCCGCGAGCACCGGGAAAACCGATATAGCTCCACGACTGCATACCGTGATTGCCGCCATACATCGGGTCGGCAAAATAGCCTTCCTTGGTGTTCTGCAAAAGAATTCCGAAGAACTCGCGCAGTTCTGGCTGCAAACCAACTTCACCCTTCTGAAGGGAAGTCAGCGCTGCGTCCTGCTGCTCGGCATTGAGTGCCGAGAAGGCAGCGCCATATTTCTGCTCGCACCAACCGTTGAATGCTGGGATAGCCTGACGATAGATCTGAGCAGGATTGAGCGGGGTCTGCCAACCGCGTGTCGGGTCCGCAGAAGCGTCATGAGGGCCGACCATATACCAGTCGTCTGCACGACCGTAGTCGCCAGCGAGCTGAAGGTCGATGAATACAGGAACACGGGTTTCGATAGCGCCTGGGCCATCACCGTCAGAGGGGATCAACCTTGCCGTAGCGGCGAGGATGAAAGTCCATTCAAGATCATTAAAATATTGGCGTTCGTATTGTTCGAGAGCAACAGGGGGCGTCGACTGTTGCGCCTGAGCTGACACAGCCAGTCCTGAAAGCATCACGCTTGCTGCGGAGGCTTTCAAAAAGGTGCGCCGGCTCGGATAGCCGGGGAGGTCGGTCATTTGTCGTTTCCTGCCGATTAGGTGGGTAAGACTGTTAAATTTGTTTCGGGGGATTCCATATATATCATGGCATTATGAAACAAAGTGCCTCGTTATACAAACATTTGCCACAATTCAAATTTCGAGAATCCGGTTTGTTTATAGGGGTCGAGACCGACACTGCTATAAATGGCAGTTTAGCACCTTAGAGAAATTATAAATTAAATAATGAATTCAAAGGGATGATTTATCTAAAATCACGGTAAAACTTGTTAAATAATTTCATATTTTCTCATGTGCACAAAACCGTGATCAGGCTCGAAATCCCCTCTTCCGAGCCATAACTAAGTCACGATTCTCTTGGCATTCGCGGCAAACTTGCCAGCAGTTTTCGCGTATAGGCATGTTGCGGATTGGCAAGAATTTCGCGCGTATTACCCTGTTCAACGATCGTGCCCTTTTCAAGCACGATCAGTCTTTCACAAAGCAAAGCCACGAGTGCGATATCGTGCGAAACAACCACGAACGTCGTGCGTTCAGACAAAGTCCGCATGAGATCGATGATACGCGCACGCGTGGTAAGATCGAGCGCGCTCACTACTTCATCAGCAATAATAAGGTCAGGATTGGCGACAATCGCACGCGCAATCGCGATACGCTGACGCTGACCGCCGGAAAACTCATGCGGATAACGTGTTGCTGCATCTTCTGGAAGATCGACAGCAGCCAGTGCTTGGGCGACAGCCTGCACTATGTCCGTCTCGATTTTTAGCGAGCGCAGCGGTTCAGCTATGATGTTGAACACGCGCTGGCGCGGATCGAGTGAAGAATAAGGATCCTGGAAAACCGCCTGCACGGAACGGCGAAAGCCCCGCATGAAGTTGCGGTCTTTGATGTTGAGCATCTGGCCGCGAAAATTCACATTGCCTGACGTTGCAACCTGCAACCCCAAAAGCAGTTTGAGCATGGTTGTCTTGCCGGAGCCAGATTCACCCACAATGCCAAGATTGCTGCCGCTTTCAAGCATGAGATCGATGCCATGCAGCACGGTTTTGCCGCCACTATAAGCGAAGGAAACGTTGGAAAGATCGATGAGGCTCATCGCGCCACCTCCAATGCAGCGTCGAAGGCACGCGCGGCAGCAACTAGTCCCTTGGTATAGTCCTCAACGGGATTGGCAAACAGCGTAGTTACTGGTCCCTGCTCAATCAAATTGCCGCGTCTGAGCACGAGCGCTCGCTCGGCAATGCTCGAGACGACCGGCAGATCATGGCTGATGAACAAAAGCCCCATGCCTTCATCGTGAACGAGTTGCTCAAGAAGTTTAAGGATTTCTGCCTGCGTCGTCACATCGAGCGCAGTTGTCGGCTCGTCAGCGATCAGCAGTTTTGGCCGGCAGGCAAGCGCCATGGCAATCGCAGCACGCTGGCGCTGGCCGCCCGAAATCTCATGAGGCCATGAGCGGGCAATGCGGGTTGGTTCCGGCAAGGAAACGCGATCCAGAAGCCCAATAACCTCGCGTTCGAGTTCCGCTTTGCCAAGCTTGCGGCCATCGCGCAACGCGCGGCGCTGCACCACTTCCGCTATCTGTTTGCCGATGCGCATCAGCGGATCGAGCGCGGTCATCGGCTCCTGAAAGACGGCGGCGACGCTTCGTCCACGCAGCGGAACAAGCGTACGATCACGCGCCCCGATAATCTGGTGGCCTTCGAGCGTGATAGAGCCGCTTGCTTTCATGCCTTCCGCAAGCAGTCCCATGACGGCCAATGCGGTCAATGATTTGCCGGAGCCGGATTCACCGATCAGGCCGACACGCTCGCCCTGCGCAACCGAAAAAGACACGCCAGAAACCAGAACGCGGCCAGCAGTTTCGATCTCAAGATTTTCAACGTTCAGCAATGGGCTCATTGTTGCCTCCTCCGCGTTGGATCGGCCACATCGCGCAAACCATCTGCAAAAAGATTAAGCCCGATGACGAGCGAAACGAGCGCCAGACCCGGTGCGATTGCACCGAAGGGAGCTGTATAAACCGAAGCCTGCGCTTCCTGCAGCAATCGTCCCCAGGACGCGTTTGGTGGTGGCGCGCCAAGCCCAAGATAAGACAATGAAGCTTCGGCAATCACGGCGAGCCCGAACTGCAGCGCGAAATTGACAATCAGTGTCGGCCAGATGTTCGGCAGCACATGGATACGAACGACACCAAGCCACGAAGTGCCCGAAATGCGCGACGCTGTGACATAATCCATCGCCAGAACGCGTTTGGCGAGAATGCGGGTCAAGCGCGCGACGATGGCTGATGCAGCAATGCCGATTGCGAGAATAGCGGTCAAAAGGCTTGCGCCATCGCTTGAAGCGACGATCAGCATGGCAAGCAACAACGTCGGAAAAGCAATCAGAATATCGAGCGTTGCAGCCAGCATATCGTCGAGTGTCTGCGTCGCAAAAGCAGCCAGAACGCCGATGGTGACGCCGATCACAGCGCTGATAGCGACGGCTCCGAGACCGACAAAAAGCGCGATGCGTGAGCCGACCATGATCTGTGTCATCAAATCGCGACCCAACCGGTCTGTGCCGGCCCAGTGTTCCCATGATGGCGCTGCCAGCCGTCCACCAACCATGTCACCGACCCCATAAGGCGTCCAGAACAGGCTAAGCAGTGCAACAACGACATGAATGCCAACAAGAATACCGCCGACTACGAGCGGCCAAGGCAATCGGAAACGTTGCGAAGATGTGGTGACGCTGCTCATGCGCGGCCTCCCGCCGACCGGCTGCGCAATCGCGGATCGATCAAACGTTGCACCAGATCGGCAGCGAAGCCGACCAGAAGAACCAGCAAAGTAGAGACAAACAAAACGCCTTGCACATTTGGATAATCACGCTGCTCGATACCCAAAAGCAGCATGGAGCCGAGGCCGGGGAGCGAGAAAACCCGCTCTACCACCACAGCGCCGAGAAGCGTTGAAGCGAGTTCGATACCAAGGATCGAAATCACAGGAACCGCGCCATTGCGGATGCCGTGACGGATCAGCGCTTGCGAGAACGTGGAGCCCAGCGCGCGCGCAGTGCGCAGATAATCGCTGCCCAATACATCCTGTGTTGCAGAACGAACATAGCGGATAAGCGATGCCGACATGACGATGGCAATAGTGATGACCGGCAATGTCAGTGACTGAAATGCAGCAGGTGCTGATTCCCATCCACGCGATGGAAAACCACCCGATGGAAACATGCGCAATTTCACCGCGAACACCCAGACGAGAAGAATGCCGATCCAGAAAACTGGCACGGCGATGCCCAATTGTGAGATCACTGAAATGATCGAGCCATACCAGCTTTTCTGACGCACGACCGACAGGATGCCGAGTGGCACGGCAATGATGATCGCCAGCACGAAAGCCATCAGTGTCAGTGGCAGCGTCACGATCAGGCGTTTGCCGATTTCAGTCAAAACCGGCGCGCCGCTGACAAAGGAATTGCCGAGGTCAAAGCGCACAAGTGAGCCGATGAACTGTGTGAATTGCTGATAGAGCGGGAGGTCGGAGCCGACCTGTTTACGCGCGGCTTCAATCTGCGCGGCGTCAGCACCAACCGAAACCAATGCATTTGCTGGATCACCCGGCAAAAGGCGCAGCAGCAAGAACAGAACGATAGCTGCAACGAATACCGACAGGATCAGAATGGCCGAACGGCGCAAAATATAGGCAAGAATGGCGAATACCTCTCGGGCATGAGGGGCAGCTTTTTACCCTCTTGAATATGCGATAACGCCGCCGGAAAATAATTCAGGCGGCGCTTCGTGTCGAGTATCAGTTCTCGATTATGGACAGCTGATTAGCTCTCCGTTTTCTCAATATCATAAGCAAAGAACTGTGAGTTCAGACCATTGACCGGATAGCCGCTGACTGACTTTTTTGAAACCACGATCTGCGGATAGAGGTAGAACCAGTTGCTGGCTGCATCTTCTGCAATGATCTTGTTGGCTTCGGTCAGCTTGGCCGTCTGTTCATCGGTGGTGGAGCTTGCTTCGGCTTCCTTGATAAGATCAACAACCTTTGGGTTATTATAGCCCCAATAGAAATCCGGATTGCCGTAGAATACGATATCGCGGTGGTTCACATGCTCCTGCAAGGTCGCCTGGAAATCATGCGCCTTATAGACCTTCGTGTACCATTCATTGGCCGTGATGATGTTGATGTTAACCTTCACGCCGATTTTGGCCAGTTCGCTCTGGATGAACTGCGCTGCAATCGGGTGCGGGTCATAGTTCGGCGTATCGATGGTGAAGCTGAAGCCATTCGGATAGCCCGCTTCCTTCAAAAGCTCCTTGGCGCTTTCAGGATTATAGGCATCGACCCCGGTCAGATCGACATACCAGGGATCTGTTGGTGGAACGAACGAGCCGATCAATGTGCCATAGTCGCCCCAAACGGCGTTCAGCAGCTTCTTGTCGTCGATGGCACGCGCCAGCGCCTTACGAACCTTTACATTGTCGAAAGGTGCGACGCGGTCGTTATAAGCAAGAAGCAGCTTGGTCGTGGACTTGCCTTCACTGACGGTAAAGTCAGGATTGTCTTTGAACTGAGCCAGCGAATCCGGGCTTTGAACCGAGGTGACGATGTCAACCGAGCCAGTCAGAAGCGCATTGTTGAGTGCGCTTGCATCGGTGAAATACTGGAAAACAACCTCTTCGTTTTTCGGCTTGGTGCCCCAGTAACCGTCAAAGCGTTTGATGGCGAGCGATGAACCGCGGCGCCAGTCTTCCAGCGCGTAAGGTCCAGTACCATCTTCCTTCGATTGGAAATCGGTCGCTTCGTCATTCACAACCCAGACATAGCTGAGATTGTATGGCAGCGAGATCGAGCGGGACGAAAGCTTGACGACGACAGTTTCATCATCTGGCGTTTCGATGCCTGTAATGGTCTTGAGGCTGCTTTTGCGCGAGCTTTTGGATTCAGGCGCTGCAACACGCTCGATGGAGAACTTGACGTCCTTCGAGGTCAGCGGTGCACCCGAATGGAACTTGACGCCGGGCTGAAGCTTGAACGTGTAAGTCAAACCATCGTCGCTGACCGTGTAGTCCTTGGAAAGAACCGGCTCAACTGTGCCATTGTCGTCCAGGCGGAACAGCGCTTCATAAACGTTGCCGTTAAAGGCTTCATTGATGCCCTGACCTGCGCCGGCAGTGTTATCGAGGTTCTGCGGCTCGTAGAGCGATCCGATATTAATGGTGGCATCGGGGTTGCTTTGCTGCGCATGAGCCTGAGCGAACGAGCCGAATGCGAGCGCAACGCTTAGCGCTGTCGTAAGACCCCAGTTGCTAAAATTCATTTTGCGATTACGAATGGTCAAACCGCTCATTTTATTCTCCTGCTTCGAGGTCGCCACAAGGCCCTCAGTTGATACAGGTTATACAGCGACCGTCAGACCATCGATAAGCGGTGCAGCTGTGCTATCCGGGGATTCTTTAGAAGATTATTCTATAATAAACAAAACTGGTAGTTGATTTATCCTTCACCATAGGCTGATACTCATCAACAGCCAAAATTGAGTTATCAAGCCACTCGCTCTTATATAAACGACTACAAACCAAAGGCTGGAGATGTAGAATTGCGGCCTGTTGGTCCAGTGGCCGAAATTGCATCCTAAATCGCATTGAGAGAACATGATGAACCAGATTGATCGCACCAGAAGCCAGTCTCTTCTGAGAGCAGCAGGGCTTGATGCGCTTGCGCTGTTTCAGCCCGAAAACTTCCGCTATGCGACTGGTGTTGCAGCCGGTGTTGCGACGATGTGGGGTCGGGCGGGTTCGGCAATTGCGCTGGTGCCAGCCGATGAAAATGCAAAACTCGGCGTGGTCATCAGCGATCATGCCTATGCTGCTGCCGCGCATCTTGGCGACAGAATCGATTTCCGCACCCACCGCATCTGGATTGATATGGTGACGGTAGAAAATGCCAGCACAATTGAAGACATCAATGTGGCCTACAGGCAGGCAAACAATGTCGGCCCGCGCGCCGAGACATTTGATCAGGATGCAGCTTTCAGGCTTTTAAGTGATCTGCTGGCAGAGCGTGGGCTTTCCAAAGCGCGTATCGGCGTTGATCTGGAGTTCATGCCAGCAACTGATTTTGCAGCTCTCAAAAAAGCACTTCCATCGGTTGAGTGGCAAGATGCTTCCATTCTCGTCAAGCGCCTGCGCCTTATCAAGAATGCGCGGGAAATCGAGTATCTGCGAAATGCAGCCCATTATGCAGAAAGCGGGCTGGAAAATATGCTGAACACCGCCAGACGTGGTTCCAGCCTGAATGCGCTTTCAGCAGCCTGGCTTGATGGTGCCACACAGGAAGCCAGCCAGAATGGTCAGGTTCTTTCCGGGCATTGGGCTTATATCTCGACCGGCCCTGATCTTCAGGACATGAAGGCCGAGCTTAAAGAAGGTGATCTTGTGAAAGCCGATGTCGGCACGCTCATCAACGGTTATTCTTCAGATGGTGCGCGCACTTATGTCTGCGGTAAGCCCGATCCGCTTGCCAGCGAGATCTACAAGGTGTTGCAGGAAAGCTTTGCGGTGGGCGAAGCGCTGTTAAAGCCCGGTACGCGGTTCTGCGATGTCCATGCGGCAATGCTTGGCATCATGCATAAGCGCGGTTTCAGCGAATATTATCGCGGCCATTTTGGCCATTCGGTGGGTGCGGCCGTTGGCATTGAAGAATGGCCGTTTATCTCAAGCAGCAACGAAATGCTGATTGAACCAAACATGGTGCTGGCGCTGGAAACACCGTTTTACGCCAATGGGCTCGGTGCGCTGATGATCGAAGAACAGTTTCTGATAACCGAAAGCGGTGCGCAAAGCATGAACAGGCTTTCGAGGGAGCTGCTATCCATCGGCTAGACAAAGCCGCTCGATGACAATTAGTCGCCGCCTGCGATGTTCCGCTCGCGGCGACGGCGCTTCCATGGCCATTCGCCGTCGATCTCCGCTTCCAGCGAAAAGCTGAGGAAGGTTCTGATCAGAACGATAAGGCCCAGCAAGCCAACGCTTTCCCACGTGAGCGGCGAAATGATGGTAGCGATAATGTCGGCACCGATCAGGATTTCGAGGCCAAGCAGAATGCCGCGACCGAGATTTGCGCGGTAGCGGGTATAGGCATTCTCGCCCGATACAACGAACACATCCTTGAGATAGATAAGCGTTGCAACGGCCACGCCGATAATGATGACGGAGACACCGAAGAACTCAAGCGCGGATGCCATTGGCTCCAGTATTGGCGCAATCAGACTTACAAATTCGCCGCGTTCCGCACCCGCATTCATCCTATCCATCCCCTGCCCGTTAATCAGCAATCAAAACCTATCGCTAAAAGTTTAAAAAGATGCGGCAAGTCTCCCCGCCGCATCTTTTATCATTTCAACATTCAAGCCTGAATGAAAGCCAGAAGATCAGCGTTCAGAACATCGGCATTGACCGTCAGCATACCGTGCGAGAATCCCGGATAGGTCTTGAGCGTGCCGTTCTTGAGAAGCTTGATCGCCTTAAGTGCGGCATCCGCAATCGGCACGATCTGGTCGTCTTCGCCATGCAGAACCAGTGTTGGCACGCCGATAGCCTTGAGGTCTTCCGTCTGGTCGGTTTCAGAGAAAGCCTTGATGCCTTCATAATGCGCCTTTGCGCCGCCCATCATGCCCTGACGCCACCAATTCTGGATTACGCCTTCCTGCACATTCGCACCATCACGGTTGAAACCATAGAATGGGCCTGAAGGAACATCGCGGAAGAACTGGGCGCGGTTTGCTGCAAGCGCTGAGCGGAAGCCGTCAAACACTTCCATAGGCAGGCCTTCCGGATTGGCTTCTGTCTTGAGCATCAGCGGAGGGACTGCGGAAACCAGAACCGCCTTAGCAACGCGACCTGCAGGTTCACCATGCTTGGCGACATAGCGGGCGACTTCGCCACCGCCGGTCGAATGGCCAATATGCACGACATTCTTGAGATCAAGCGCTTCAACAACCGCAAAGGCGTCAGAAGCGTAATGGTCCATATCATGGCCTTCGGAAACCTGAGCCGAACGACCGTGACCACGGCGGTCATGGGCTATAACGCGATAGCCTTTTGAAAGGAAGAACAACATCTGGGCATCCCAGTCGTCCGAGCTCAGTGGCCAGCCATGATGGAACATAATTGGCTGTGCATCCTTCGAGCCCCAGTCCTTGTAAAAGATTTCGGTGCCGTCTTTTGTGGTGATAAAGCCCATGGTGTTTTCTCCTTCGGATGAGATGTTGGTGGTGTTGGTCTGAGTTGTTTCTGCGAGAGCCAAACCGGCTGGCAGTGAAATCGTTGCAGCAAGTGCTGCGCCTGTAAGCAGAATGTCGCGACGGTTGATGATTGTGGAAGTGCTTTTCATTCTCTGTGTGCGGACGCTGTAGTCGGCTTTTACGTGCATCTTGTTCTCAAAACCGGTTTCCAATTTTGAGAGAGATGCTGCAGCGTCACCTTTCTGCCTGTTGCGTTGTTCGATGGGTGGATATTGCGCCATTGCACCACTGCAAACAATTGCAATAATTATTTCGATACTATTGTCTAAAATGTAATTATTGACGCATGGTTGGTCGTAATCCGTGCGCGGGGGCTACACAGACCAAAAACTTAAGCGATCAGTTCTGAATTGGATTTTCGTAAGCTGAGCCACCACACTGGCTCCAGATAACCCAGGCGCCGACTACGGCGCCGGGGTAATTTGAATGAGCGCGCGTCCTAAACCGTATGAAACGGCTTTCCGAACAAGTTGCGCTTTAAACGGCCCAGCAGGCGCAGCCCAGCGCTCCAAAGAAGCCTTTGAGATCGCCGATTGGCAACTGTGAACCCCATGCTGCCGCATGATCATGCCCATGAACGCCACAACTGTTCGAGCAGCCGCATGTGGAGATTGCAGTGCGGCGAAGGCTGTTTTTGCCAGCACCTTCCGGCTCGCCCCATGCCCCATAGCCCCCGAATTTACGCACCGGCGACCAGTCAGGCATTGCAGGCGGAATTGGGTTGTCATCCAGATCTTTGAAGGCGTTTGCACCATAGACAACCTTGCCGCCAACCATGGTCAGATCGGACGTCAGGAATGAAATCTCGTCTTCGCTGCAATTGAAGAAGTCTTTGTCCGGCACCACCAGATCAGCGAACTGACCCTTTTCAATGCGGCCTTTCTTACCTTCTTCGTTGGAGAACCATGTGACCTTTTCCGTCCACATGCGCAGCGCTGTTTCACGGTCGAGACAATTGCGGCGCGGATAAAGCTGCATACCACCAACCGTCTTGCCAGTAATCATCCATGACAGCGAAACCCACGGATTATAGGATGCAACGCGCGTCGCATCCGTACCTGCCGAGACATGCACGCCTTTCGAGAGCATCTTGCCTATCGGTGGGGTCACTTCTGCCACTGCATGACCATATTGCTCGACGAAATATTCACCCTGATAGGCCATGCGGTGCTGCACGGCGATACCACCGCCAAGTGCTGCAATACGATCAATCGAGCGATCCGAGATGGTCTCGGCATGGTCGAAAAACCAGTTCAGGCCTTCAAGCGGAATGTCCTTATTGACCTTTTCAAACACATCAAGCGAACGGCTGATGGTTTCGTCATAAGTAGCGTGCATTCGCCATGGCCAGCGATTTTCAGCCAGAATTCTGACGATCTCCTCCAGATCATCTTCCATTTCCGGCCCCATATCCGGGCGCGGCTGACGAAAATCCTCAAAATCGGCGGCGGAAAACACAAGCATTTCGCCCGCGCCATTGTGACGGAAATAGTCGTTGCCTTGCTTGTACTTCACCGAAGCCGTCCAGTTGAGGAAGTCTTCCTTCTCTTCCTTCGGCTTTTGCGTGAAGAGATTATATGCCAGACGCACAGTCATCTGACCTTCGTCGGACAATTGCTGAATGACTTCATAGTCATCCGGATAGTTCTGAAATCCGCCACCCGCATCAATCACACCGGTCACGCCAAGACGGTTCAGTTCGCGCATGAAATGGCGGGTCGAATTGACCTGATATTCCAGCGGCAGCTTTGGACCTTTGGCGAGCGTCGAATAGAGGATGCCTGCATTGGGCTTGGCAAGCAACAGGCCCGTCGGGTTGCCATTGGCATCACGCAGGATTTCACCACCTGGAGGGTTTGGCGTGTTCTTGTCATAGCCGACAGCACGGAGCGCTGCACCATTGAGAAGTGCGCGATCATAAAGATGCAGCAAGAAGACCGGCGTATCAGGCGCAATCGCATTGATTTCTTCAATGGTTGGAAGACGCTTTTCGGCAAACTGATGTTCGGTAAAGCCACCAACCACGCGCACCCATTGCGGCGCGGGCGTTACAGCTACCTGCCGCTTGAGCATGTCCATGGCATCGGCCAGCGAACGCACCCCATCCCAGCGCAGTTCCATATTGAAGTTGAGACCACCACGCACAACGTGAGTGTGGTTGTCGATAAGACCCGGCAAGGCACGACGACCTTTCAGATCGATCTTGCGGGTCGTAGAGCCTGCATGGCCAAGCACTTCTTCATCCGTACCGACCGCGGTAAAAATGCCGTCCTTGATTGCGACAGCCGAAGCTGCTGGATTTGTGCGGTCAAGTGTCGTGAATTTACCGTTATAGAGAATGATATCTGCGGTCATGAAATCGTACCTTCTGTGGCCTACGCTGAATTAATAGCAGGAATCGCTCAATGAAATTGCTTGGGCAGTCAGGCTTATCTTGAAAATGTACCCATTTCCGCACACGCTTGATAAGCAAATTACACATCACCGTTTCGCTTCGCACCCTTACGTTCTGCGACCGACTGCCCGGATGGCATATGGCCGAATACATGCGGTTTGACCTGATGCAGCCATGAAATAACTGCAGGTTCTTTAGCCATAATGGACTTTGCAAAAGGAATGATCTGCTCGCCAGCCAGAATGCCTAACAGTCCGATTAGCGCCACCATCGGTGGCGCGGGCGAACGAACATTGAGCAAGCTATAGATGACACCAACCAGAATGCCGGCAAACAGCGATAAAACATAGATTTTCACAGGCACACCTCCAGTTGGCGATAGTTGATCAGTGACCTTCGGAGGCGTTGAACATGGTCTTGGCATAGATGATACCCAGACCATAAGAACCGCCGAACTTCTTGGCGATTCCTGTTGTCATCTCGTAAGTCTGCGTGCGCGCCCAGTCGCGCTGGAGTTCAAGCAGATATTGCAGCGATGTCATCGGCTGTGCGCCTGCCTGCACCATACGGTCCATGGCGCGATTATGCGCCTCATCGGAAACATCACCGCAGGCATCGGAAATCACGTAGACTTCAAAGCCCTGATCAAGGGCCGACAAAGCAGGACCGACAATGCAAACGCTCGTCCAGAGACCGCTGAGAACGATGCGCTTCTTGCCGATGCCGTTGATTTCATCGATGACGGATTCGTCTTCCCACGTATTCATGGAGGTACGGTCGAACAGCACCTGACCGGGGAAGGCATCGGTGATTTCGTTGAACATCGGGCCGGAGAAGCTCTTTTCCGCAACCGTTGTCAGAATGGTCGAAACGCCAAAGCCTTTGGCACCATTTGCGACCAACGCCGCATTGTTGCGCAAGTTTACAGCGTCGATATTCTTGGTTGCAAAGGACATCTGCGACTGAAAATCGATCATGATCAGCGTGTGATCAGACGGCGTCAGCAGTTTCGATCCCGGTGTAGCGGTTGCAGTCAGGGCCATATCTTTCCTCGGCATGAAGCACATCCTAAAAAAGACGCGCGTTAAAGCTCTTGGTATCCAGGCGTCCATTATGGCTTGCCGAGCTGCTACCCTTCTTGTCATCCAGTCGCAAAAATTGGATGTTTTTATCGCGTGCTTTGTACAAGACTGCTATGGTCCACTTATACCCACCAGAGGAAACCTCACATGTCGCGACACACTTCGGCGAGCAATCAGTATATGGAATATATACGCCCGAAGGAGGATACGACGGTTTATTCAAGCGTGCTCAACCAGGGGATGGTGACGGCCACGCGGATTACACGCAGCGCTCCGAATTTCGGCTTTGTCGATCAGCATGTCACTGAAGATGCCTTCATGCTCTCAGTACAGCTCAGGGATTATCATGGTGATCTCTGGGTGGATGGCAAGAAGGTGGATTTTCCTGCAAGCCATAAAGGCAACTTCACGCTCTATGATTATAACCGCATCTGGCAGGCAGATATGAAGTCGGCCTTCGATTGCGTGAATTTCTATCTTCCACGCAGCGCACTTGTTACTCTGGAAGAAGATTTCGGTTCTCGAAAGGTGGAAAACTTCAATGTTCTGCCGGGTGCAGACATTGCCGACAATACCATTCGCGGCCTGACAGAAGCACTGTTGCCCGCATTGGAAAATCCCGCGCAGGCAAGCCGCCTGTTTGTCGATCATGTCGGGCTGGCGCTTGCCATGCACATGGCTGCGACTTATGGCACGGCCGAACTGCGCGCTCCGGCCCCGACCGGCGGGCTCGCGCCATGGCAGCTCAAGCGCGCAATGGCAATCATGGATTCAAAACTCGATGGTGATATCCCTATTGCCGTCATTGCCCAGTTCTGCGGATTATCTCCGTCTTATTTTACCCGCGCCTTCAAGATCAGCACGGGAATGCCACCGCACAAATGGCTGCTCAAGCGCAAGGTAGAGAAAGCCACGAACCTGCTGCGCACGACGCGGATGAGCTTGAGTGAAATTGCTGTCGATTGCGGCTTTGTCGATCAAAGCCATTTTACCCGTGTCTTCTCAAAGGCCATTGGTGCAGCGCCCGGCCAGTGGCGCAAAAGCATTAATTCATAAACGGCAACGTTACGCTTAGCGATAACGCCTGCGCCACATGCCAGGCGCTTCGCCGACAATCTCCGAAAAGACCCGCGTAAAATGGCTTTGGTCTGCAAAGCCACAGGACAAAGCAATTTCGGCAATCGATGTACCCGCAATCAGCATGTCGCTCGCCTGCGCGACCCGATATTCAATCAGCCAGCGATAAGGCGTCTTGCCAAAGGTTTCCTTGAAAGCCCGCATGAAATGACTGCGAGACAGGCTGCAGGCATCTGCCACATCTGAAATAGAAAAATCGGCATTGAGATGTGCGGCGAGAAACTCGGTTGCCCGACGTTCCTGCTTCAGAGAAAGAGTGCCCTTGCGCTCATGGGGAAAATAAAGCCCGCCATAGGTTTGGGTGAGATGAACCATAATGGCGAGTTCGATCTGTTCAAGAAACACTGTACTCGCCAGGTCCGGGCGATCCAGAAAAGGCAGCAAGGCCCGCGCCAAACCGAGGACAACGTTGTCAGTCGCACAATGAACATTCTGCAGCGTCCTGAATTCCGGACGTCCGGCTTCCTCTGCAAAAGCACGAATATCAGCGAAAGGAATCCGGAACTCTATATCGTCGAAAGGTGAAAGCTGGTGCCTTTTCCACTCCCGGCTGAGTTCTGCAATTGCTAACGACCCCTCGTTTCGCGCCCCATCATAGACCAGACTTCCACCACACCAGAGCTTCTGCAGTCGAAGGTCTGTGAGCTGGGTGGTGATACTGAAGGCTTCTTCATTGGATAACACATCTTCGAGCGGCATCGCCTCGCCCGGAAGATGGCGGCGCATGACAGTCATCGCCGACATTTGCATCAGCGATTTGGTGATACCGGGTGTTGTCTGCTCCGCACGATCCATTGCGTCACTCTTATCTTTGCCCGAATGGCCGTCTTCAAAACTGGACACCATCAGTGATAAACCGATTTTCGCCACAGGCCGGGCGATACACCTGTGGTGTCGACAAACCTGCTTGCCAATGCGCTCTCGCTTGAAAAGCCGCAGCGGCTCGCAACCTGCTTGATTGTCAGCGAACGATCTTTCAGCAGAAGCTTGGCGTGTTCGAGTCTGATTGCCATTAACCAGGCCTCCGGCCCAATGCCTGTGCTATTGCGAAAACGAATGCTGAATTCACCAACCGGCACACCGATGGAAGCTGCGATTTCGGTCACGGAAATGTCTTCGCCATAGTTTTCCGACATGAACTTCCTGGCGCCTGTTTCCTGCCAGATTGAAAGGCCAGTTTCTTCCGAGATCGCGGCAAGCTCCGGCTTTGCTCCCTCATGCAGAAGATGCGCGCAAAGTGCAGTCGCTATGTGCTGTAGCAATGCCGGATGAAATGTATTGGCATAATCAAATAGCGGCAGAAGGGCTGTTCCCAGATTGGCAATCACCTCATCCGCCTCGCCGCGTCGGCAACGCAGATCCCTGGCTACATCAGAAGCCGTCAGTGCCGAGGTTTCGGCAAACAATGTGCGTGGCAGCACGAAGGCCAATGCGTGCAGGTTGCTATGAAGAACAATTGAAGCGCCCTGCTTGATGTCAATAAGGCAGACCGTATTCTGCGGGTAAAGCTTTGGCGCAAGAAAGCGCTCGCCATTCTCGACGTCACCGTGAACGGTATCCGCGAGATAAAGCATCATGAAATAGGCGTCACTGGCCGGGATATCGATCTTCGGCGTTTCATCGCGGCCAAGCTTTCTATGCAACTTCGTCACATTGAACTGCGCCACTTTCAAAGGAACCGTCGTTAGAGCCGGAGCATCAGGAACACCAAAACGTGAACCGATACAATCATTGTCAAAATGCGATTTCAAAACTCCCCCCAGCCGAACCCCCATTCACCTAAACTTGTTTGGTTGTTGGAGTTCACATTCGGAACCAACGTAGAATTGCCAACATTCCTACCTGAAAGCCCACTTCAAGTCCTGAACAAATAGCACGCAGGAACATGGTTTTATTGTAAATTCCTGACCTTTACAGGCGTTTAGCGTCTCATCAAGACATACCTTATTCTGCCATTTTTCCGCCTTACACTGTTCACATATACTTGAATAAACCGTGTCGTCTTGGACATTCTGCCCGTTTCAAGGGTTTATTGTCTACTATTTGAGATACAATCTGTGAACCAAACGGTAGCTAGGCGCAGCCGATTGAAAGGCCTATCTCTTGGTCATCGAAACGACGAACACAACGTCGCTTCACAAAACCAAGGAGATAGAAAATGAAAAAGTTTGCTCTTGCTGCCGTAGCCGTTGCCCTTAGCGCCGGTGCTGCTTTCGCTGAAAATCCAAATGTTG
>NZ_BSQC01000027.1:0-36111 GCF_030268145.1 Brucella sp. NBRC 12950 | reverse complement strand
CCCCGCCAACGCCGCCAAACCAAACAATCAAAACCTAAATCTTAATCGCTTAACTCAACTCCAAGGACGAAGCATTCTGTCGCTTGCGACGATCGCCGCCCTCGGTGAGCGCCATATAGACCCCACAAAGCAAAACTGTCAACGGGCTTTTGCGTCTAATTTGAATTTTTTTTGACAGACTTCCACAGTTGTCAGGTTTTCCACGGTATACGCTTATATACAGAACTCTGGCGCCGCTCCTTATAGATAGGGGCGAGCCACAAACCGGCCTCATTATTGGAATAGCGTCCCGCGAACTGAAAATTGGCCTGCAAACCGCTGTGAATAACGAAAGACGATCCGCTTATCGTTGACTTACGTTGTCGTGGCAGGCAAAACTCAGTTACCCGCTTGAGGGACTTCCATAATAAGGGAAGACACCATACGTCGGACGGCAGCTTTGCTGCTCTCTGAAAAATGATGTTCACGCACCTTTTATAGAGTGCAGCCAGATTTGCAGAAGGGCCTACAAGAGCAGCATGAAAGAAATGGGGCCGAATAATCTCGATCCGGGTGACGAGCCCCCGCTCACAGTAGGCGGCAGGCGGCGACCACCGGATAGGCGTGAAGTTTCTGCCCGCTGGCTTGCTGGTACGTTTCTTACCGGCGTTACATCTTGTATGCTTATCGGTGTCGCGCTGTTCGCGGCACTTGATGGTCGCGAACAATTGGCGACCCCACCCGAAATTCTCGCACGCAATGACATGCCGGGTATCGCCAATGATACGAGCGTCACAAAGGGCGCTCGACTTGTAAGCACGATATCAAAGCAGAAGGCCAATGATCGTCGCCGTTTCGATCTCTCGACCATGCAAAAAGTCGGTGAGCGGGAAGTCATTCGCACGCGGCCTTTCGAGCTGGTCAGTATGACGTTGGCCGTAGACCATCCGACAAGCCGGAAATACCCTGCGTTTGATGCTATGGCTATCTTCTCGGAAGGCCCGGCAGCAGCGCTACCAGCCGATACCGGGCAGATATATGGAGCGAAGGTTGAAAGCGAAGTCAGCCTACGCGTAGAGGATTTCCCATTAAACAGCGTAGCATTTGATGCATCGAACGACTTGACCGTAGATGAAGTCGAAAAAGTCGTACGCGACACAGGCGTTCTGTTGACTGATGGCGATGTTCAGGTTGCCTCACTGCATTATGTGGATCCGGCCCGCTTTGGTGGCACGGATTCTTCTTTTGCACTGAGCCCTGCTCTTGGCGTGAAGATCACTCAGGAAAATGTGAGCGTCGCACAACGTGCCGACGACGAAGAAACCGGCAGCGGCTTTTCCGAAGAACTGATTCCTTTCCATCAGACGATGGAAATCGACCAGGCATTGGAAAGCGCTGGCTATTCAGGTGAAGACGCCACCAACATGGCGAGCGCACTTACAAAACTGCTCAATTCGCCTCGCCTAAAAGAAGGCAGCGTTCTGCGAATTGGAACAGAAACGCGAGATGATGAAGATCGTATCGTCCGCGCAAGTGTTTATCATCGTACCACGCATCTTGTGACCATCGCATTAAATGATCGACAGCAATATGTGCCGTCGGATCAACCGGAAGAAACCCCGCTTCTTGCATCCGCTTTTGACGGCGATGCACCGCCAGCTGCGATTCGCGGCAATCTGCCTAGTGTTTACGACGGCATAAGCCGTGCAGCGCTCGCTTATGGCATGACCGAAACCATGCGTGAGCAGCTGGTAAAAATGCTGGCAACCGATGTCGATCTGCAAGCGCGTCTTTCGCAGAGCGATAAGATCGACGCTTTCTTCTCGTTGCCAGACGACCCAGAGAAGCCAGATGGTGAGTCGCAGCTTCTTTATGTGTCTGCAAACTTCAGCGGGACAACGCGCAAGTTCTATAGGTATCAGGCTCCGGACGGCGCTGTTGATTACTTTAATGAAGACGGTAAGAGCGCAAAGCAGTTCCTGCTTCGAAATCCAGTTCCTAATGGCGTGTTCCGTTCTCCGTTCGGCATGCGGCGCCATCCGATTCTCGGTTATAGCCGTATGCATACGGGCGTCGATTGGGCAGCACCGCGTGGAACCCCCATTATTGCGTCGGGTAATGGCGTTGTTGAGAAGGCCGGATGGACAAACGGCTATGGCAACCAGACTTTGATTCGTCATGCCAATGGCTATGTCAGCAGCTACAGCCACCAGAATGCCATCGCCCGCGGCGTGAGCGCCGGTCAGCGTGTTCGTCAGGGCCAGGTCATCGGTTTTGTCGGATCGACCGGACTGTCGACCGGTCCTCACCTTCACTATGAGCTGATCGTCAACGGAACCAAGGTTGACCCGCTTCGTATCCGCCTGCCCGATAATAAAGCCCTGCAAGGCAAAGAACTTGAAGCTTTCAAGCAGGAACGCGATCGCATTGATACGCTGCTGAATAATGATGATGCAGATACAAAGGTTGCATCGAGCGGATCGACGAAGAGCTAAGGCACTTTCTTCGTCTACAAATTGAGCTACTTTTCGCAAGTCAACGGAAAAGCGCGACGCAATTTGAAACTGCGCCGCGCTTTTTTGTATCAGCAGTTTTGCCTGTTCGAAGAATTATTCCGTGAACTCGACCGTTACGCCCGCTTTCACCAGTTTTGCCAGCTCTTCCGCATCCCAATTGGTCAGGCGCACACAGCCATGGCTGGAGGTCTTACCAATCCGCGAAGGCTCAGGCGTTCCGTGAATACCATAGGTTGGCTTTGACAGTGCGATCCAAACCGTACCAACCGGACCGTTTGGACCAGGTGGAATGGTCAGCACTTTATCATTGCTGCCCTGCTTAAAGTTGATCTTCGGATTGTAGGTATAGTTCGGATTGATCGCGATGCGCTGAACCTGAACGATACCAGATGGCGAAGGCGTATCGGATGAAC
Source organism: Brucella sp. NBRC 12950 (assembly GCF_030268145.1). Classification (NCBI taxonomy): domain Bacteria; kingdom Pseudomonadati; phylum Pseudomonadota; class Alphaproteobacteria; order Hyphomicrobiales; family Brucellaceae; genus Brucella; species Brucella sp. NBRC 12950. The sequence goes on along the minus strand of NZ_BSQC01000027.1, from coordinate 33,203 downwards.
CGATCGTCGATGGATAAGCGACGACAAGTTTGCCGGTTTCATCATAGCCACGAACCTGCTTGCGGCCCTTATCGGCAATGATACGTGCAACTTTGGAGCGGACAGGCTTGCCAAGATTAGGCACCTTCACAACCGAGCCCGGCTGATTGAAGTTCACACCCGGATTGATCTCTTTGAGATAGGCTTCATCAATGTGAAACTTCTCACCGAGCATTTCGGTCACAGACGTATAGGCCATGGCGGGAAGCTGCGCTTTATGCGCGTAATCATCTGGAATCGAAGCCACATATTGGCGACCGACATCTTCGTTCGTGATCGTATATTCGGTGAAAGCAGCGCCGCCGGTTGCTTCAAGCTCGGCATTGATCCCGGCTTCATCGGTTGGATTGAGGAACTTGCCTGTCATCTCGCCATAAGCTGCAGCGGCCTTATCCACATTGCTGCCCGAACGGCCATCGATTACGCCAGGAGATGCACCTGCCCGATCAAGCAATATCTGATAGGCTGCAATTTTCTGCTTTGCGCCCTGCCCTTTCGGCATTTCGATAGCTGGCGTCATATCGTCCGTATTTGGCACGGCATGAGGCTGCGTCGACGGCTGTTCATAACCGGGATCGCGATTGATGCTGGCAGTCGGTGATTCTGTATCGGGATATTCGGTGCCTGCCGGAGGTAGCTCCGAACGCTGCACCTGTCCGTCACGGTTATTGTCGTAGCCCGGAGCCGAAGGGGCATCCGGATAATAGTTTGGGTCTTCTGGCACATTGCCGAAACCATCATAAGGGGCGCCGCCGCCCACTGGTCCGTCAGACCAGCCGCCATCCTGCTGACCACCACTCGCATAGCGACCGGTATCGCGAGGGTCTTCAACATGCAGGACCCGTCCTCGACGATCGACTGTTATCTGTCGGCCATATTCATCCGTGTAAACGCGCACTCCCCGGTCGCGACCACGCTCATGACCCCAATCGAATAGCTGTGCCAGTTGCATTGGCTGCGAAATACTGGTCGTCGCATCGCGCGTTTGCGCAAAGGCAGAACCGCCTGCTGCAAGAATGATTGCAGAACCAAACAATCCGAAGCGAAGCATGCGTAAGAGATGCGACATACAAGAAACCCTGAATTACCTTAGGATAAGGGATGCAACTATATGGTTAACAATTGATTACTCAATAACAGCAAATGCCAGATGAACTGGACATGAAGATGGCCATGAAAGTGGCCGCCTCTGCACAAAAAGAAAAAAAGCGCCGCAATCGGATGAGTGCGGCGCTTTTTACAACAGAGTTTAAGGCTTAGGCCTTTTCGTCTTCCTTCACCGGTTCCCCTTCACCCATTACACGGATAGGGCGAAAGTTAAGCCGGTCCGAACCGGGCAAGATCTTGACGATTGAACCGTCAAGAATATCACCAAGCAGGATGCGTTCGGCCAGCGGGTCCTGAACTTCCTTCTGGATGACGCGCTTCAACGGGCGCGCACCATAAGCCGGATCATAACCTTTGTTTGCCAGCCATTCGCGAGCATCGTCTTCAAGTTCCAGCGAGATCTTGCGATCATGCAGCAGAGCCTGCAGACGCTTCATCTGGATATCGACAATCGAACCCATGTCGTCGCGGCGCAGCCTGTGGAACAGGATGATTTCATCAACGCGGTTCAGAAACTCCGGACGGAACGCAGCCCGCACAACACCCATCACCTCATCACGAACGCTTTCGACATCGTCTTTCTCACCAAGATTGACGAGATATTCAGCGCCGAGGTTCGAGGTCATGATGATGACCGTATTGCGGAAATCGACCGTTCGGCCCTGACCATCGGTCAGACGACCATCATCGAGAACCTGCAACAGCACGTTGAACACATCTGGATGTGCCTTTTCGATCTCATCGAACAAGATCACCTGATATGGCCTGCGCCGCACGGATTCCGTCAGAACGCCGCCTTCCTCATAGCCGACATAGCCGGGAGGTGCACCAATCAATCGGCTTACAGAGTGTTTCTCCATAAATTCCGACATATCGATGCGAACCATTGCCGTGTCGTCCTGGAACAGGAACGAAGCCAGTGCCTTGGTAAGCTCGGTCTTGCCCACGCCTGTTGGTCCAAGGAAGATGAACGAGCCAATTGGCCTGTTCGGATCCTGAAGACCTGCGCGTGCACGACGAACGGCCTTGGAAACAGCCTGAACCGCTTCACCCTGACCGACGACCCGCTTTGCAAGTTCGTCTTCCATGCGCAGAAGCTTTTCGCGCTCGCCTTCCAGCATCCGTTCAACCGGAATACCGGTCCAGCGGGAAACAATCTGCCCAACATGGTCAGGCGTCACGGTTTCCTCAAGCAACGAGCCTTTGTTCTCATTGCTTTCAGCGTCACCAAGCTGCTTTTCGAGCTGCGGGATCGTGCCATAGGCAAGTTCGCCCGCCTTCTGGAATTCGCCACCGCGCTGTGCAATCGCCAAAGCGTTGCGTGCTTCTTCAAGCTGACGCTTCAAGTCGGCCGCAAGTCCCAACTTCTGCTTTTCAGCCTGCCATTTCGACGTCAGCTCCGCTGATTCTTCTTCAAGATCAGTCAGTTCCTTTTCAAGACGCTGCAGCCGATCAATTGAAGCAGTGTCGGTTTCGACCTTCAGCGCTTCACGCTCGATTTTAAGCTGCATCACGCGGCGGTCGATTTCGTCGAGCTCTTCGGGCTTCGAATCCACCTGCATACGCAGACGCGATGCGGCCTCATCGACAAGATCAATCGCCTTATCCGGCAAAAACCGATCCGTGATGTAACGGTTAGACAAAGTTGCGGCTGCGACAAGTGCCGAGTCTGAAACCCGTACCTTGTGGTGCTGCTCATACTTTTCCTTCAAACCGCGAAGGATCGAAATCGTGTCTTCCACCGTTGGCTCATCGACAAATACCGGCTGGAAACGACGGGCAAGGGCCGCGTCCTTCTCAACATATTTGCGATATTCCTCAAGTGTGGTCGCACCAACGCAGTGCAGCTCACCGCGCGCCAGCGCAGGCTTGAGCAGGTTCGATGCATCCATTGCGCCATCAGACTTGCCTGCACCGACAAGCGTATGCATTTCGTCGATGAACAGGATGATCTGGCCAGCGGCCGTCTGCACCTCAGAAAGCACAGCTTTCAGACGTTCTTCAAACTCACCGCGATATTTCGCACCGGCAATCAGCGCGCCCATATCGAGTGCCATCAGCTGCTTGTCTTTCAGCGATTCCGGTACATCGCCATTAACAATGCGCAGGGCCAAGCCTTCGGCAATTGCGGTCTTACCAACGCCCGGTTCACCAATCAGCACCGGATTATTCTTGGTGCGACGCGACAGAACCTGAATCGTGCGACGAATTTCTTCGTCTCGACCGATGACCGGATCAAGCTTGCCAGCACGCGCATCTTCCGTCAGATCGCGCGCATATTTCTTGAGCGCATCGTAATTGCTCTCAGCGGAAGCAGAATCGGCTGTGCGGCCTTTACGCATGTCATTGATGACCTTGTTGAGCGCGGTCGGTGTCACACCGGCAGCAGCAAGAATTTCAGACGTCTTTGCAGATTTCTCGATTGCAAGTGCCGTGAGCAGGCGCTCAACCGTGACAAAGCTGTCGCCAGCCTTGCTCGCAAGCTCTTCGGCAAGGGTGAAAACCTTTGCCAATGGCTGTGCAAGATAAAGCTGATCGTTACCGCCGGTCACTTTCGGCAGTTTTTCCAAAGCTGCCTGCAAACCTATGCGCACATCGGCGATGCGGCCACCGGCACGCTCGATCAGCGACGCGACAAGCCCCTCATCATCATCGACAAGGACTTTGAGAAGGTGTTCAGGCGTAAACTGCTGATTGCTGGAAGAAAGGGCAAATGTCTGGGCCGACTGGATGAATCCCCGAACCCGTTCGGTGTATTTCTCAATATTCATGATGTCTCCTTTTCCCTCCGACCCATTCTGGCATCGGAAGACTTCTGGTGACGGAGCCCCCGTATTCGGCTGGCTCCTTATCCAAGGAAGCATATGGGAACATCGAGCGGTTTCGGCAAGACCGGAAAGTCAGCTAAAACACAAATAAAAATGGCGCGGAAAACCGCGCCATCTTTTTGAAATCAATCATATTGCTGTTTCAGCAATTATGCATCGGAATCCGCTGTTTCAGCAACTTCATCCTTCGGAACGCGGCGCGGACGACCCGGGCGGCGCGTAGCGCGGACTGGCTTCTCTTCAGGTGCAGCTTCAACCGGTGCTTCTGCTGCGGGAGCAGCTTTTTCAACAACGGGTGCTGATTCTTCTGCAACCTTTGCAGGCTTCTCAGCGCGCGCTGGCTTTTCAGCAACTGGCGCTGGAACCGGCTGTTCGTCCGCAACAGCGGCAACTGGTGCTTCTACAACTGGCTGCTCGGAAGATTCATCTGCATTGAAACGTTCGCGCTGTGGGCGGCGACCGCGACCCAGGCGACGATCACGGTTTTCACGGCCTTCGCGTGGCTGCGAACGGTTATCCTGGCGACTGTCGGAACGATTGTCTGAACGACCCTCATTGCTTTCTTCGCCGTAAACAACTTCAGCAGGCGTGCCTTCGATTACCGGCTGTGGACCAGAACCATTGACAGGCTGATGGACCGGAGCAGCAGGCACGAAGCCGCCTTCATCCTCATCACCACCATCGCTGTCGAAGCTTTCTTCGCGCTGATACGGGATATTCTGCTGCGCCATGGCAGCCATGATGATCCGGTTGTAATGTTCTGCGTGCTGAAGATAATTTTCAGCCATGACACGATCGCCAGACGCCTGCGCGTCGCGAGCCAGTGTCGTATATTTTTCTGCAATATGTTGAGCATTGCCGCGGATCTTTACGTCCGGACCATTGCTTTCATAATTACGCGACAGAGGATTGGGGCCCTTGCGGTTATTGTTGTTATTATTGTTATTCCCCCGTCCGCGCATGCGCCTGTTCTGCTGTGCTGGCCTCATCGTCTTCTCTTTTCAGATTAAAGGGCGTCAAATTCCCGTAGCCTAAAGCCACCGGCGTCGCATTATCGAGCCATGGAGGAAGTACACCCTAAAACTTCCCACACATCGAATGGTTCTGAGTTCCGTACTGTCAGAAAGACAACACGAACCTTTCGGATTGGCATTTGCAAGACCTACCCGAAAAGACAAACTCTTCGGAATTATTTTTGAAAGTCGTGCACTTCCGTACAAACCATCCCATGAGAAAAACCCTCACGGGAGCATGACCTAAATTCGTCATGGAGCATTTCCGCCACCGCCCTCAAGCGGGCAAAACCATTCTGGCTCTATACGGTGGCTGGAAACTAAACGGCTTCGCCGCAAATTCCAAGCGCTTTTTTGAGGTCATCGAGCGTTTTTTAGCACTCAGTCCGTCAAATACCCGCAGCAGCTTTATGTATGAAAACCATGGCCCTTCTATGGCCACCGAGATCACTTGCAAAATTGGTCAGATGGAAATCAGCGCTTTCAAAAATGGCGCTCACATCGTCAAATTGGCCTGCGCCAATTTCGACGGCAATCATTCCATCATTATATAGGTATGCGCGAGCCTCACTTGCAAGAGCGCGATAAAAATTAAGTCCGTCGTCGCCGCCATCAAGGGCCGCCATCGGATCATGCTCTCGCACTTCCCGCGAAAGATCTTCGATATCTCTGCTTGGAATATAGGGCGGGTTTGAGACAATGAGATGAAACTTGCCGCTCACATTTGCGAACCAGTCACTTTTGAGCGCCGCAAACCTTTGGCTCACACCATTGGCCAGCGCATTGATCCGCGCCATTGCCAGTGCGCCATCAGCGACATCAAGCCCAATACCGTTGAGTTTCTCAAACTTATGCAACAGCGAAATCACGATCGCACCTGTTCCGGTGCCCATATCAAGCAGCAGTGCCTGACCATGCTGCTCAATCAGCTTGTCGAGATAAGGCGAAACCAGTTCGACAAGTGCTTCCGTATCGGGGCGCGGTTCAAGCGTTTCTGGTGAAAGCCGGAATGGCAGACCATAAAACTCGCGCATTCCGATAATGCGATGCACCGGCTCACCCGCTATGCGGCGCTCCAGCGCTTCGTTTAACTGAGCAACCTTATCTTCATCGAGAAGTTTTTCCGGCCATGAAATCAGATCAAGCCGCGTTGCACCTGTCGCCCATTCAACAAGCAGTTGGGCATCAAGATCGGGGGTATCAACGCCCCCTTCCCGCAACCGTGTGCGGGCTTGAGCCATTAGCTGATCGAGGCGCTCGCCACTCACGCGTTTTCGCCCAGTTCCATCAGAAGTGCGGTCTGATGATCTGAAATCAGCGCATCGACCAACTCATCAAGCTCGCCCATCATCACCCGATCAAGCTTATAAAGCGTGAGGTTGATACGGTGGTCGGTCACGCGGCCCTGCGGAAAATTATAGGTGCGGATGCGCTCTGAGCGATCACCGGAACCAACCTGGCTGCGGCGTGATTCAGAACGTTCGCTTTCAGCCTTCTGGCGTTCCATATCATAAAGACGCGCGCGCAGGATCTGCATGGCGCGCGCACGGTTCTGGTGCTGCGATTTTTCCGCCTGCACGACCATGATACCCGTTGGAATATGCGTGATACGCACTGCCGAGTCAGTCGTGTTGACGTGCTGACCACCCGCGCCTGAAGCACGCATCGTATCAATGCGGATATCTTCGTTGCGGATTTCAATATCGATGTCTTCGGCTTCGGGAAGCACGGCAACCGTTGCCGCTGAGGTATGAATACGACCACCCGCTTCGGTTTCCGGTACACGCTGCACGCGATGCACGCCTGATTCGAACTTCAACTTGGAGAAAACACCCTTGCCCGAAACGGTCGCAATGATTTCCTTGTAGCCGCCAGCGTCCCCTTCACTCGAGGAGACCAGCTCGACGCGCCAGCCTTTTTCCGACGCAAACCGCTCATACATGCGGAAAAGATCGCCTGCAAAGAGAGCCGCTTCTAGCCCGCCCGTACCAGCACGGATTTCAAGGATCGCATTCTTCTCATCAGCTGCATCTTTGGGCAGAAGCAGAATCTGGACTTCCTGCTCAAGACCTTCAATGCGCTTTTCAACGTCAGGCAATTCTTCGACAGCAAGTGCGCGCATTTCAGCGTCGGTTGAAGCATCATCGCTTATCGCAGCCAGATCACGCGCTTCATTACGCGCATCGGTCAGTTCCCTGATTTTTCCGACAACGTCCTGAAGTTCGGAATATTCCGAAGCAAGCTTCACATAGGTTTCCGAATCCGGATTGTTCGCCATCTGGCTTTCAATCATCGAGAACCGCTTCAAAAGCTGGTCCATTCGGTCCTGTGGCAATGCGATCATTGGTATATCCTGAAAACTTTAATAGCAGCGCGAATAAGCAGTATTGAGCGCCACGCACAAGGCATGGCACCCAAACATTTCATGCAATTTTCTACGCTATAGCGGAATATCGTTGTCTTCGGCAAATTGAAGCAGCAATTCGCGCAGCGAATGTGCGCCATTTGGCTTGTCGAGCTTCTCATTTAACAAGGCATTGAGCTTGCCTGCATCAAGTGCTGCCAGCATCGCCTTGACCGGACCAATGCTCGCAGCCGACATCGAAATCGAGCGGAAGCCGAGGCCGATCAGCGCCATCGCAGTCAATGGGCGTCCGGCCATTTCACCGCACAATGTCACCGATTTTCCATGACGATTGCCAGCATCCACAATGTGACGCAGCGTGCGCAGAAATGCTGGCGACAACTGATCGAAACGGCCAGAAATCAGCGAGTTTCCGCGATCAACCGCCATCAGGAACTGGAACAGATCGTTTGAGCCAACGGAGACAAAATCAACAAGCGACATCAGCTCGTCGAGCTGCCACAAAAGCGCAGGCACTTCGATCATCGCGCCAAGCTTGAGATTGAGCGGCAACGTATGCGCAAAGCGCGAAAGATGGCGCACTTCGCGATCAATGATCTCGCGTGCAGCCTTCACTTCGCTGACTTCAGTCACCATCGGCAGCATAAGCTTAAGCTCACGGCCACCGGCCGCTTTCAAAAGCGCGCGCAGCTGGGTACGCAGCAAACCAGGCCGATCCAACGTCAGACGGATCGCGCGCCAGCCAAGAGCCGGATTTTCTTCCTGACCCATGGTGCGGAAATAAGGAAGAACCTTGTCGCCACCAATATCGAGTGTGCGGAAGGTTACGGGCTTATTGCCAGCGGCCTCGATCACAGAGCGATAAAGACGTTCCTGCTGCTCTGCACGCGGGAAGGTCGACGCCACCATGAACTGCAATTCAGTGCGGAAGAGACCAATGCCAGCAGCACCTGATGCAGCAAGCTGCGGCAAATCAACCAGAAGCCCTGCATTCATAAGCAAGCCGATTTCAACACTATCCTTGGTCAGCGCAGGCTTATCGCGCAATTCGCGATAATGGGCCTGACGACGCGCCCGGAAGCGGACTTTTTCTGCATAAGCGGCTTCCACATCCGACTGTGGACGCAGATGCACAATACCCTCATCACCATCGACGATAGCGGCATCATTGTTTTCCGCCATGGAAACGGCGCCCTTGGCCTGTCCAACCACGGGAATACCCATTGCGCGCGCAACGATAACCACATGGCTGGTGGCTGCACCATCTTCCAGAACCACACCACGCAAGCGCTCACGCGGGTAGTCGAGCAGTTCGGCAGCACCCATGGTGCGGGCTACGATAATGGCATCCTTGGCCAGTGATTCGGCGATGGTCTTGACATCGCGCCCCATCAGCTGACGCAGCAGACGGTTAGCCAGATCATCGAAGTCAGACAGGCGTTCACGCATGTAAGGATCGGTCAGATGCACCATGCGCGCACGCGTGTCGCTCTGCACCTTCTCAACCGCAGCTTCCGCCGTCAAACCGTTATGGATAGCTTCTTCCAGACGACGCACCCAACCACGATCATGTGCGAACATGCGGTAGGCTTCGAGCACTTCGCGGTGCTCGCCTTCCACAGCCACATCACGGCGCGAAAGCATGTCGTCAATGGAAATGCGCAAAGATCCGAGCGCCGTTTCCAGCCGGGTCAGTTCAGCCTGACTGTCTTCATTGAAGAGGTTGGTGACAACGATGCGCGGCTCATGCAGCACGACATGACCAAGGCCGATGCCGTCATTGAGCGCATTGCCTGTGACACTCATCGGACGGCCGAGATCCAGTTCGATACCCGGACGCGCCAGACGCAGACCATCGCCAGTGGCGATAATCTCGGCAAGAACCATTGCTGTCGTCTCAAGTGCTTCAACCTCGTCTTCGCGATATGCCCGCTTGGTCTGATTCTGGACAACAAGAACGCCCAAAGTGCGGCCAGCGCGAAGAACAGGAACACCGAGGAATGAATTATAGGCTTCTTCACCCGTTTCAGGCAGATAGGCGAAGGCAGGATGGCTTTGCGCATCAGTCAAGTTCAAAGGGCGTGCGCTCGCGGCAATCGTACCGACGAGGCCCTGCCCCAGACGCAGCTGCGCCAGGTGAACAGACTGTGGATTAAGACCCTCGGTCGCGTAAAGCTCAAGCACGCCATCAGCACGAAGAATGTAGAAGGAGCAAACTTCCGCGACCATATTTTGCGCGATTTCACGGACGATCCGGTCAAGGCGTTCCTGCGGCTCCAATGGTTCCGCCATCAATTCGCGCAACCGCTTCAGCAGCACGCGGGGACCGGTTGTCAGATCACGCATGATCGTCGGAGGCTCCTCATTTGGTACAGGCTCAGCCTTGTCGCAAAGCCGATTCCCTTTACCCGCCTGCGAAGCGTTACGCCAAATCCTTTTTGAGCATTTTTGACACGCGCGTCTAGTCTAATCGTTAGAAAATCTGACAACTTATATAATAAGCAAATGCCGCCCACTATTTCTAGCGGGCGGCATTGTTCCAAAATGGACCGGACAGAGCCGGCTAATAATCTGTCTATCGACCGATTACTTATCGAGACCGTAAACGCCGTGCAGCGTGCGGACAGCGAGTTCCGCATAAGGCCCGTCAATCAGGATGGAAATCTTGATTTCCGACGTGGTGATCGCGCGAATGTTGATGCCTTTTTCAGCTAATGCCTTGAAGGCGGTGGCGGCAACACCAGCATGGCTGCGCATGCCGATACCGATCACGGAAATCTTGGCAAGACCCGTTTCAGACTGGATATTGTCCGAGCCGATTTCACCCTTCACTTTATCGAGAACACGCAGTGCCTTGTCGATATCGCCGGTCGGGATCGTGAAGGTCATGTCGGTTTTCGAACCGTCTTCCGACACATTCTGGACGATCATATCGACATTGATGTGCTCTTCGGCCAGAGGGCCGAAAATTGCTGCCGAGATACCTGGCCGGTCGGCCACGCGTCGGAGCGAAATCTGAGCTTCATCCTTCGCATAAGCGATACCAGTGACGACCTGCTGTTCCACGATTTCATCCTCGTCGCAAATGAGTGTTCCGGGCGGATTGATCGGATCATCCATGCCCGGCGCATTGGGGTCCGTAAAACTTGAGCGCACGAAGGTGCGAACTTTGTGTACCATGGCAAGCTCGACCGAGCGTACCTGCAGAACCTTGGCACCAAGCGAAGCCATTTCCAGCATTTCTTCAAATGTAATGCGGGAAAGGCGCTTTGCCTTGGGTTCAATACGTGGATCAGTTGTGTAAACGCCATCAACATCGGTATAGATGTCGCAACGGTCAGCCTTAACGCCTGCTGCAATGGCAACAGCCGATGTATCCGAACCACCACGGCCAAGCGTTGCGATGCGATTATCAGGACCGATACCCTGGAAACCGGCAACAACGGCAACCTGACCCATTTCCATACGACGGATGATTTCTGATCCGTCGATTTCCTGAATGCGCGCTGCACCATGCGCATTGTCGGTCTTGATTGGAATCTGCCAGCCCTGCCACGAACGCGCATCAACGCCAATGGACTGCAGCGCGATGGCCAGAAGACCGCTCGTTACCTGTTCGCCAGAAGCAACAATCGCGTCATATTCGCGTGCATCGTAAAAAGGTGACGTGCCACCGGCAACCTTGGGCATGTTCTGCACCCAGTTAACCAGTTCGTTGGTCTTGCCCGACATTGCGGAGACGACAACGGCAACCTGATTGCCAGCATCGACTTCACGTTTGACGTGGCGCGCCACATTAGAGATGCGTTCCAGATCGGCCACAGAAGTGCCGCCGAATTTCATCACGATGCGCGCCATTTAAGGATACGTCCCGTCTTTTGAAAAATTACACTAACGCCTGCCGAAACATTATTTTCTTGCGACAGACAAACCCGGGGTCACATAGCTAAAATGTCGCGCTTCCGCAAGGGTGTGATTCCCGTGAAACAATAATCAACGCTTCGGATTCTGGAATTTGATTTGATCCTTGACTTTAGAGCGCTACCTTGAGAGCAGGATTGCACGCGCTTCCGCAGGAGAATGATATGACCGAGACTGCCCGCACCACGATCGATGCTTCCGAAATCGAGCATTTTTCGCGCATCGCTGCGCAATGGTGGGACCCGCAGGGCAAGTTCCGTCCGCTCCATAAGTTTAATCCGACGCGCCTTGCCTATATCAAGGAAAAGGTCTGCGAAAAATTCAACCGCGACCCGAACAGCCCGCGCCCGTTTGAAGGTCTGCGCTTTCTCGATATCGGTTGCGGCGGCGGCCTGCTGTGCGAGCCGATGTCGCGTCTGGGTGCGACGGTGATCGGCGCAGATGCATCCGAAACCAATATCGAAGTCGCAAAAATTCATGCAGCCCAAAGCGGTGTCGAAGTCGATTATCGCGCGACCACTGCTGAAGCTCTTGCCGAAGCTGGCGAGCAATTCGATGTCGTACTCAACATGGAAGTGGTTGAGCACGTCTCTGACGTCGATCTGTTCATGTCTGCGACCAGCGAAATGGTGAAGCCGGGTGGCCTGATGTTTGTCGCCACCATCAACCGCACGCTCAAAGCTTATGGCCTCGCTATCATCGGAGCGGAATATGTGCTGCGTTGGCTGCCGCGCGGCACACATCAATATGAAAAGCTGGTGCGCCCGGAAGAGCTCGAAACAGCACTTTCCAAAGCCGGTCTCAATCTCATCGACAAATTGGGCGTAACCTACAATCCGCTCGCTGATAGCTGGAGCCGTTCACGCGATACCGATGTGAACTACATGGTTCTCGCTGAGCGACCTGCTTAATACAGCAACTATCAGCGTTTCTGCGCTTTTGTCGTCAGCGCCACACCGATGGCGATGACGACAGCGCCGATCCATGTGAGCGGCGGATAGTTTTCACCCAAGAATAACGTGCCGGAAATCAGCCCTAGCGCTGCTGCCACATAACCGATCTGGCTGAGATAGACCGGACCACCAACGGCCTGCAGGCGGAAAAACAGGGCAAACATGCCAGCGGACGCAATGGCCTGAGCGACTGCCGTCATCGGCGCAAGCGCCAGTGTCTCAATCGGGAAGTTGCCGTTAAATACCAAAATCCCGATCAACAGCATCACGGCTGCAGCCAAGTGACTTCCCGCCGCAAGCTCGGTCGGATCAGCATTTTTCGGCCAGTCGAGAGTGCGATAGACATTCCCCATCGCAAGAAAAACCGGAATGAGAAGTGCAAGCCCGATCCATAGCGGATCGGCAGGCTTGCCAACCTCGCCACGCGTCATTGCAACCATAATTGCGCCGATGAAGCCTACGATAATGCCCGCGATACCCAAACCATTCGGTCGACGAAGACCAAACCCCATCGAAATGAGCAGCGTCATGACAGGCGACAGCGTGTACATGATACCAGTGAAACCCGCACCGAGCCGCGGGATGGCAGAAAGGATCAGGAGATTGGGCAGCGCATAGGAAATCGCGGCAGTGCAAATATAATAACGCAGCCTGCCACCCGAAAATCCAACCCGCTTTTTGCTCACAAGCAAAACCAGAAGCAGAATAATCCCCGCACTGGCTGAAAACAGGAATGTCCACATTGCAGGCGGAACACCTGCTTCGGCAGCGATCTTCCCCAGCGGCAGAATGAGCCCCAGCAATATGCCCGTCGCTATTAGCAGGAAAGGCGCGGAATCCATCAGTTTCATGCGCCGTGACCCCTCACGCAATCAAAAATCGTTTAATGTCAGTTCTTGTCTTCTGGGAAGACAGGCAAAGGCATCACATCAACGCCGTCTTCGATGAGTGAGTGAACATCTTCCTTGGACGCTTCGCCGTAAATGCCCCGCGCTTCAGTCTCACCAAAGTGGATCTTGCGCGCTTCTTCGGCAAACTGATCGCCAACATAATCCGCGTTTTCACGGACCTTGCGACTCAGCTCCCGCATTTGTTCAAGCATCTGCTTCTGTGCTTCGCCCATGGCAATCGCCACCTGCTCTTTCGAGCGACTGGTGGAGACGGCAGGTGCCATCAGCGACTTCTGGATTTCCGGCGAGTTGCAGACAGGACAAGAGACGAGTTTCCGCTCCGACTGCCGATCAAAATCGGCATTGTCGCGAAACCAGCCTTCAAATTCATGGCCGTGATCGCAATGAAGCGAAAAGCGGATCATAGATTATGCGTCCTGTCTCTCTTGGGCGACCTTCACCGAAAACTCGCGCGCATTCTTGAGGTTCGGCACTTTCGCACGCGCAGCAGTGCTTTCGCTGACGTCAATATCCGCAACGATCACACCCGGCTCATCATGAGCAGCTTCTGCCAGAACCTTGCCCCATGGCGAAACGATCAGCGAATGACCATAAGTCTCGCGACCATCTTCATGCACACCGCCCTGAGCAGCAGAAATCAGGAATGCACCATTTTCAATCGCACGCGCACGCTGCAAAACATGCCAGTGCGCTTCACCCGTCTGACGTGTGAAAGCAGCTGGTCCGGTAATTACATTGGCGCCCGCCAGCGCCTGTGCGCGAAACAGTTGCGGGAAACGAATATCGTAGCAGACCGCCATGCCAACTTTGGCAAAAGGCAATTCGGCAATCACCGTCTCCTTGCCCGGCTCATAGGTTGCCGATTCGCGCCAGCTTTCGCCATTGTCGAGATCGACATCAAACATATGAACCTTGTCATAGGTCGCAATCTTCTCACCAGAAGGCGCAAAGATACCGCCACGATTGGCAATCTTACCGTCACCGGCTGCAATAGCCGTTGAACCAATATGCAGAAATATGCCGTGCTTCTTTGCAAGTGCCGATGCAGCTTTGAAGACAAGGTCTTCATTTTCATCGCGCAGACTTGCAAAAAGTGCCGCACGATCGCGCATCAGCGCTCCGGTCATTTCAGGGGTTTGCACATATTGAGCACCCTTTGCCACAGCATCGGAAACCAGTTTTTCCATCGCCTCAACATTGCGGGCAACATCGGTGCCCGAACGCATCTGAACGGCGGCGGCGCGAAAAGTGCTCATAGGTGTCTCCCCTCGTTTTTAATTTAGTTCAGTTCGCCACTCGCAAGCAGGCCATCGAGCTTGCCAGCATTGTCGAGAGCAAAGAGATCGTCGCAACCGCCGACATGGACAGCACCGACGAAAATCTGCGGAAAAGTATTACGGCCCGAACGTTCTTGCATTTCTGCACGCAGTTCCGGTGTAGCGCCCGCATTGATTTCGTTAAACTCAACGCCCTTGTTCTTCAAAAGGCCAACTGCGCGCGTGCAGTAAGGGCAGCCAGGGCGGGTATAGATGGTGACGTCAGTCATATAAAACTCCATTCGTTGGCCTCTATATAAGTGGCAAAACAACGATCTGGAAGCCCCTCATGTGTTCACTAATCCGGCAGAACCCGGCTGAATGTCAGCACATCCACGCTTTTTGCACCACCGCGCAGCAGCGCTCGTGTGGCAGCCTTCACCGTTGATCCCGTCGTATAAACATCATCGATCAGCAGCACGCGCCGTCCTCGCACATGAATGTCATGCTCCTTTGGCACCCGGAAGGCGCCATCGACATTCCGCTTGCGCTCTTTCAAACCAAGCCCGATCTGCTGGTTGGTACGCCGAATACGCTTAACCGCCTGTGGTGCAAAAGGCTTGCTGCTTAATTGTGCCAAAGCACGCGCCAGCTCTGCCGACTGATTAAACCGGCGCGACCAGAAGCGCCATTTGTGCAGAGGGACAGGTAAAATAACATCGCACTCATCCAGCAACTCACGTCCGGCGCGTTGCATCCAGCGCGCCATCCACGGCGCAAGATCGGTTCGATCGTGAAACTTGAGTGCTACCGCCATGCGCTGTGCAGCGCCCCTATGCAACACAGCTGAGCGCAGGCGGCGAAATGGCGGTGGATCGGCGATTGCTTCAGCGCTCATGAAATTCTCGCCAAAGTCATGATTGAACGGAATGCCAAGCACCGGACAATAGGGCTTTTCGATAAAGCGCAGCTGCGACCAGCAATGCGGACAAAGCGTCCCGGGTTCGGAAACCTGTATGCGGCAACCGATACAGCTCGCTGGAAACAGAATATCGGCAGACATGCGCAAGCCGCTGCGAACAACGCCAAGCACCCCCGATTTAAGCCTGAACAACAAGCTTTGATGCGACCTGTCGTCATCAACCATTGCATTCGCCCCCGTTCGAATGCATCTACGCTCCTATCTATATTACTGACGCATATCCGAAAGAGAAGACGGAATCGCAATGGCTGCCCAATCGTCTGAAAATGCGATTTTTGATCGCGACCTCCAGCTGGCGTTCCGCCGCCGTGCCTTCAGACGTGCGGTGTCCGGTGCGGACTTTTTGCTGCGCAGAGTAGCGGATGATCTGGAAGACAGGCTTGATGCTGTCGAGCGCCACTTCTCCGTGGCGATTGACCTCGCAGGCCATAATGGTCTTGCAGCAGCTGCCATTGCCCGGTCAGGCAAAGCGGACATGGTTTTGCGCATCGAACGCGACGCAGCTTTTCTCGACGGCCCCTTCCCGGCAATTGTCGCCGATGAAGAAGCCTTGCCGCTCAAACCTCAGAGCACCGATCTCATCGTTTCGCTGCTGTCACTGCATTCGACCAATGATACCCCGGGCGCAATGATACAGATTGCCCGTGCGCTGAAGCCTGACGGGCTGTTTCTCGCGGCGCTCAGCGGCAACGGGACCTTGGGCGAGCTGCGCGAAAGTCTTTTACAGGCTGAAATCGAGCTGACGGGTGGTGCTTCGCCGCGCATTTTCCCTTTCGCGGATGTTCGCGATGTCGGCGGTCTTCTGCAACGAGCAGGTTTTGCACTTCCGGTGACGGACGTTGATAACGTTACGGTGCGCTATGATAGCATTTTCAATCTGATGGCCGATCTGCGCGCCATGGGTATGCAGAATGTGTTGCGTGATCGTTCGCGCAAACCGGTTTCAAAGAAGCTTTTCCTGCGGACAGCGGAAATCTATGCCGAACGGTTCAGCGATCCGGATGGCCGCATCCGCGCAACTTTCTCGACAATCTGGCTGTCGGGCTGGGCACCACATGAATCACAACAAAAGCCACTGAAGCCTGGCTCTGCCAAGGCCTCACTGGCTGACGCACTTAAAAACGTCGAATAGAGTGGTTTCAGCAAAAGTATGATGCAGTTTTGTGTTCGGAAATACGAAACTCAAAACTTATCAGCAATCGCCCGTATGACTGCCATCTGCATCAATAACACAGATCGGGCGAACCGGCGCTTTGCGTATCACAACGGGGTCACGCTTGATCGAACCTGTCATGGTCCGATCAATGCCCTCTGGCAACACCGATTGGGCCGCAACCTTATTCGCCTGATCGTTTAAGACCGGCACAATAATCAGTGCAAGAGCAACAGCTGCTGAGCCGAAAAGAAGCACAACGCGCAAAATGCCGCGACCGGCTTTCGAGAGTGGGCCCGGCGTATATTCATTATGATCTGCACTAAAATAATTATTATCGAAACTCATGGGCTTAACTCCGAGGCACTTAATTCGGAGAATGCCGCAGCGGAGTGAATCATCGATTAACGCGCGCTGTAAATCATAAGGAATTGTCAGCTATTTTGAGTCTTTCCACAGCTCACAACAAATCAATCAGAAACGGGATCAACGGCTCATCAGCTGGCGGCATCGGATAGTCGCGCATATCCTTTGGGCGCACCCATTTCAGTGCCTGTCCTTCCAGCCCCTGCGCCACGCCTTCAAAGCGGCGACAGACATAGAGCGGCATCAAAAGATGAAAGTCATCATAGGTGTGGCTGGCAAAAGTGAGCGGGGCGAGACAGGCAACCTTTGTCGTCACGCCGATTTCTTCCTGAAGCTCTCGGATCAGCGTTTCTTCAGGCGTTTCACCAACTTCTACCTTACCGCCCGGAAACTCCCAAAGACCTGCAAGTGATTTACCCTCCGGACGCTGTGCAAGAAGCACGCGACCATCAGCATCAACCAGCGCACAGGCTGCAACCAGTATTATACGGCGGGATTTAATCTCGCTCATTTCTCATTGCTCTCCCGATAGGCGTAGCGATAGGCTTCCTGAAAGCCGAAGCGTTCGTAAAGCGCCAGTCCCGCAACATTGTCCGCTTCTATCTGCAGCCAGGCAGTTGTTGCGCCAAGCGACTTGGCCCATTTCAGCGTCGCACCGATCAACACTCGGCCATGTCCTTTACGGCGCGCTTCAGGCAAGGTTCCAACGTCAAACAGGCCTGCCATCGCACCATCCTGCACGCAAAGCACATTGGAGACTGCGCGACCTGCTTCTTCCAGAACAAACATCCCCTTGTTAGGACGAATGCCATCCAGCAATTCCGAGAAACCTGGACGAAGTTCTGTCGGGCGACCATGAATAGCGATCGAAGCATCGACAAAACGACCAATGTCTTTCAAGGGCGTTTCATCGCGCTCGGCTGTAAGATCAAGCTCGCCAAGATTGGCGGTCATAACAATGGTTTCATCCTTGCGCTGCCAGCCGAGACCTTCCAGATAATTTTCAAGCTCGACAGGAGCCAGCGGCGAAAGCCTGAAACAAGGAACCCGGCCATAAACGCGAAACCGCTGCGCTGCCTGTTCGATACGCGCCGGAATATCGCGCGTATCGCCCGGATCAAGCGGATTGACCGAATTGAGCCGCTTCGAAGGATGTGCTGCCGTCATGCGTATCGCCCATGTCCCGTCATAATGAACGGACGT
The DNA here is from genome assembly GCF_030268145.1 of Brucella sp. NBRC 12950. NCBI lineage: Bacteria > Pseudomonadati > Pseudomonadota > Alphaproteobacteria > Hyphomicrobiales > Brucellaceae > Brucella > Brucella sp. NBRC 12950. Next base: position 15,106 of record NZ_BSQC01000027.1, on the reverse strand, counting down.
GGCAGGCCAGGCACGGAAGCCAACGGCCTCCAACTGGCGAACGATAGCAAGATTTGACATGTTCAAATTCTCTCCTCCGTTTCAGAGTTCCAGTGTGCCGAAAATGTTGATCTTCGAGAACCGGAGCGGAGTGTACTTAAAGCCACATGCGCACCGGAAGCGAAGAAGAACGCAATTTGCAGGCCACTGTAACCCGAAACATTAGCTTCTGTAGTCGCCGTTAATCGCCACATATTCCTTGGTCAGATCGCAGGTCCAGACAGTTGCCTTGCCCTTTCCGATCCCCAGATCAACGCGAATGAGAATGTCCTCGCCCTGCATATAAGCAGAGGTCGCTTCTTCGGAATAAGCCGGGTCACGCTCGCCCTGATGCGCCACGCGAATATCGCCAAACCAGATAGCCAGCAGATCGCGATCAGCCGGTTCACCAGCCTTGCCGACAGCCATGACAACACGGCCCCAGTTGGCATCTTCACCGGCAACAGCGGTTTTTACCAATGGCGAATTGGCAATTGAAAGTGCAATCTTTTTGGCGGAAGCAGCCGACTTCGCGCCGGTCACTTCGACTTCGACCATTTTGCGCGCACCTTCGCCATCGCGCACGACCTGAAGTGCCAGCGACTTCAACACGCGAGCCAGAGCCTTTTTGAAATCACCCAAACGCTTGTCGGAAGCGTCCGTAATTTCAGGTGCGCCGCGTTCCGCCGCTGATCCTGTTGCAAACAGCATAAGCGTATCAGAGGTGGATGTATCGCTATCAACCGTTACTGCATTAAACGTCGAACCGACGCCCTTGGAAAGCAGGCTCTGCAGAACGTCAGCCTTGATCGGAGCATCTGTAACAACAAATGAAAGCATCGTCGCCATATCAGGCGCGATCATGCCTGCACCCTTAGAGATGCCATTGATCGTTACCGGAACCTGTCCGAGCAGAACCGTTTCGGTCGCAACTTTCGGATAGGTATCGGTCGTCATGATTGCTTTGGCAGCTTCAGTCCAGAAATTGTCGCTGGCAGATTTTGCCATGTCGTCCAGAAGACCGGAAAACTTGGACGCATCAAGCGGCTCGCCGATAACGCCGGTGGACGCAAGAAACACATCGGTAGTGTTGCATCCAACAGCCTTGGCTGCGGCTCGAGCGGTTGCTTCCGTTGCCTCACGGCCTTTCAGGCCGGTGAAGGCATTGGCATTGCCCGAATTCACCACAACAGCGCGTGCCTTGCCGTGTACGAGGTTCTGACGGCAGAAATCCACAGGTGCGGAAGGGCAGAGCGAGCGGGTGAAAACACCTGCTGCTTCGGCAGGCTTGTCAAACACCATCAGCATGACATCCGTGCGGCCCTTATATTTGATACCGGCTGCAGCTGTTGCGATGCGGACGCCGTGAATGACCGGCATTGATGGATAATGTTTTGGAGCAAGCGGTGATACGGACGCAGACATGATTGCCTCAAGAGATGCGATTTGATTCTGCTGCATTGGAAAGGTTTGCAGCACAAAATCAAGCGATAACTAAAGCATTTCCAGCAAAAGTGCGAAGCGGTTTTGCGCAGGACAATGCGACTAAATAAAAAGATCGAGCGGTTTCATAATTTCATCTTGCTGCAAACCGCCCGATATCCAAATAAAAAACGCCCCGGAAATCCGGGGCGTTTTCATGAACTCAAAGCTTATTCCTGCGGCTGGGCTGCATCCGGCGCATCACCGTCGTCACCCTGTTCCTGTGCCGCTGCGGCTTCCTTCATGGCTTTATCGACAGCAGGGTCCTTGTATTCGATCTTCATGCCATCACGCAGCTTCTTGACCATTTCGACATAACGCTCACGCATGATGATCGAACGGATCTGCTCGGAGACCTGATCGAATGCCGGTGGCTGCTTGGTGCGACGATCTTCAAGCTGAATGACGTGGAACCCAAACTGCGACTGCACCGGTTCCTTGGTGTATTCACCTGGCTTCAATGCAAAGGCAGCCTTTTCAAATTCAGGGACCATCTGGCCTTCGGAGAAGTAACCAAGATCACCACCATTGGCAGCGGTGCCATCGGTCGAGCTTTCCTTGGCGAGATCTTCAAACTTCGCGCCGCCTTCAAGCTTCTTGATGATGGCTTCAGCTTCTTCCTTGGTCTTCACGAGAATGTGACGTGCACGCACTTCATTCTGTGGAGGGATCGCTGCGATTTCCTTGTCATAGCGGGCGCGAACGTCGGCGTCCGAAATCTTGTCGACAACCGCATCCTTGAAATATTCGTTGTGCAGTGCGCGTTCACGCAGGAATTCCATGCGCTTCTTGAAATCGTCGCTCTGATCAAGCTTTTCTTTTGTTGCTTCGCCAGCCATCGCCTTGATGTCGATGAGTGCTGCGAGAGCTGCCAGACGGCGCTGCTCGGCAGGAAGGCGCGCGAACTGCGGATCGAGGTCGCCAGCGGCCTGATCGACTTCACCTACGGTGATATCCTTGCCATTGACGGTGGCAAGAACCTTTGCCGGATCTTCGGACGCTGCGGCAGAAGTTGCTGCTTCAGCGGGTTTAGCTGCATCCTGCGCAAAGACAGCCGAACTGCTGAAACCAGCAAGCGCAACCGAAGTTGCGAGGACAGCAAGAGCCTTGCGATAAGGGGCTTTGAGAATGGCTTTCATATGAGATTCTCTCCTTCGAGACCGTCTACCGGCCCCATGAATGCGGCGGAATTTGGCCCGAAAACACTATTATCCGCGAGAAAAGACAGGTTTTCCGGCCTGTCGAGCAACATTGACATCGCTTCAAGCCCCTCTTATCTGTCCTTCGGCTTGGCGTCCAGTAAGCCACGGGGGAATTGCGTGAAAAATGCGCCGTATTTGGCAGCTTTTACAACGTAGTTTTCTTGCATTTGTTTCAATACGCGTGAATAAAGCATTCGACATTGCCGGAAGCGCTTCCGGCCGAACGGACAGGAAAGGACCAGGAATGGTCAGCTTTGGCGGCCTCGCCCGCAAGATATTCGGTTCATCCAACGACCGCCAAGTGAAATCACTGCGGGTTCGTGCAGAACAGATTACTGCGCTTGAGAAGAATTACGAAGCACTCACCGATGAACAGCTTCAGGCGAAGACTGCGGAATTCCGCGCTGAACTCGCTCAGGGCAAGAAACTGGATGCATTGCTTCCCGACGCTTTTGCGACGGCTCGCGAAGCCGCCAAGCGCGTTCTCGGTATGCGCCCATTCGACGTGCAGCTGATCGGCGGCATGGTGCTGCATGAACGCGGCATCGCCGAAATGCGCACCGGTGAAGGCAAGACGCTGATGGCGACGCTGCCTGTTTACCTCAACGCTCTTGAAGGCAAGGGCGTGCATGTGGTGACGGTCAACGATTACCTCGCTACCCGCGATGCCGAAACCATGGGCAAGCTTTATAACTTCCTCGGTCTGACCGTGGGCGTTATCAAGCATGGTCTCGACGACAATGAGCGTCAGGCTGCTTACGGCTGCGACATCACCTACGGCACCAACAACGAGCTCGGCTTCGATTATCTACGCGATAACATGAAGTACGAACGTGCCCAGATGGTCCAGCGCGGTCACAACTACGCCATCGTCGACGAAGTGGATTCGATCCTCATCGACGAAGCGCGTACGCCGCTGATCATTTCCGGTCCACTTGAAGACCGTTCGGATTTCTACAACCTCATCGACACTTTCATTCCTGCTCTTGAGCCGGAAGATTTTGAAATCGATGAAAAACAGAAGACCGCGATCTTTACAGAAGTCGGCACCGAAAAGGTTGAACAGCTTCTTGAAGCTGCAGGGCACCTCAAGGGTGAAAGCCTTTACGACATCGAAAACGTTGCCGTCGTTCACCACCTGAACAACGCGTTGCGCGCTCACAAGCTGTTCCAGCGTGACAAGGACTACATCGTCCGCAACGACGAAATCGTCATCATCGACGAATTCACCGGCCGTATGATGCCGGGCCGCCGTTTCTCGGAAGGTCTGCATCAGGCACTGGAAGCCAAGGAACACGTCACAATCCAGCCTGAAAACCAGACGCTGGCTTCGATCACCTTCCAGAACTATTTCCGTATGTACACCAAGCTCTCCGGCATGACCGGTACAGCTGCGACGGAAGCGGAAGAATTCGGCAACATCTACGGTCTGGAAGTTCTGGAAATTCCGACCAACCTGCCGGTCAAGCGTCTCGATGAAGACGACGAAGTTTATCGTACGGTTGAAGAAAAATACAAAGCCATTGTGCGTGACATTCAGGCTTCGCACGCAAAGGGCCAGCCGGTTCTCGTCGGCACAACGTCGATTGAAAAGTCGGAACTTCTGGCAGAGCGACTGCGCAAAGAGGACATCAAGGGCTTCCAGGTTCTGAATGCCCGTTATCACGAGCAGGAAGCCTTTATTATCGCGCAGGCTGGTGTTCCGGGTGCAGTGACCATCGCCACCAACATGGCAGGCCGCGGTACGGATATTCAGCTCGGCGGCAATCTTGAAATGCGCATTCACGAAGAGCTTTCGGATATGCCTGAAGGCGCAGAGCGCACTGCAAAAATTGCCGAGATCAAGGCTGATATTGCGAAGCTGAAAGAAAAGGCTCTCGCTGCTGGCGGTCTTTATGTTCTTGCCACCGAGCGTCACGAAAGCCGTCGTATCGACAACCAGCTGCGCGGTCGTTCGGGCCGTCAGGGCGATCCGGGCCGCTCAAAGTTCTTCCTGTCGCTGCAGGACGATCTGATGCGCATCTTCGGCTCCGACCGGATGGACGGAATGCTGCAGAAGCTCGGCCTCAAGGAAGACGAAGCCATCGTTCACCCGTGGATCAATAAGGCGCTTGAAAAGGCGCAGACCAAGGTTGAAGCCCGTAACTTCGAAATCCGTAAGAACCTGCTCAAGTACGACGACGTGATGAACGATCAGCGTAAGGTTATCTTCGAGCAGCGCCTTGAAATCATGGACGAAGAAGACCTGACCGAGACCGTGAACGAAATGCGTCACGAAGTTATTGAGGACATGGTTGCTCTTCGTATCCCCAAGGATGCTTATGCAGAAAAGTGGGATATTGCCGGTCTTAAGGACGATATTCTTACCAAACTTAACCTCGTCCTACCGGTGGAAGACTGGGCCAAGGAAGAGGGTATCGCCGAAGAAGAGTTTGAAACCCGTATCAAGGAAGCAGCTGACAAGGCCGCAGCCGAGAAGGCAGAGCGTTTCGGTGCGCAGATCATGACCTACATCGAGAAATCGGTGATCATGCAGTCGCTTGATAACCTCTGGCGTGAGCATCTGGTAAATCTTGACCACTTGCGTTCGGTCGTTGGTTTCCGTGGTTATGCTCAGCGCGATCCGCTGAACGAGTACAAGACTGAAGGCTTCGAGCTGTTCCAGGCTCTGCTTGCCAATCTGCGCGAAGTGGTCATCACGCAGCTGATGCGCGTTGAAATCGTTCGCGAAGCTCCGCCAGAGCCTGAACTTCCGCCGATGACCGGCCGTCATATCGACAGCACCACCGGCGAGAACGACTTTGATGAAAATGCATGGGCTGAACATCAGCAGGATGAACGCGTCATCCCGGCTGGCGATCGTGATCCGGCAGACCCGACCACATGGGGCAAGGTCAGCCGCAACGAAGCCTGCCCTTGCGGCTCAGGAAAGAAATACAAGCATTGTCACGGCGCGTTTGAATAAGCGCCTCAAAGCAAGCTATCAAACAAAAAACCCGGCGCAAAATCGCCGGGTTTTTTGTTTTCGCTCCACAATTGGCCACCTAACTTGAATAAAATCCAGCACAGCTTTCCGGAGTCCTTTCTGTTTGTCGACACTATTTCAGTAGTTGCGCGAAAACTGATACGTTCAGAAAGTAATTACCATCTCTTTCAATTTGGCTTCGCTTTGACAGGAGGGGCCGTTTCTTTTTACCTTTTTAAAGAACTGCCATCTAATGTTCGGCTACTGCGGTCCGGCACAGTGCCGAATGCAGATACACGATGGTCCTTTAGAAGATCAGCAGAAGTAGCGGATACCTAACAGGGGCCGCGATAAACAGGGTTGGCATAGAGTGCGCTTTTCGGCAGCAAAAGCAGCGAGCCGGGTTCTACCTGGCAGGATCGCAGCTAGGCTTCGTCCCGTAACGGAGCGGGTCGATGCTATTCTGCTTGGCTCTGGTCCGCAGGCCGATGCGCAGCGCGCTTCGCTTCTTGCCTTTTCCGTGCGTGTTGCAAGTGCAGCGATTGCGCTTATTTCTCAGGTTATTCTGGCGCGCTGGATGGGTGAATTCCAATACGGGATTTTCGTTCTGGTGTGGCTTTCAATGATCATCATCGGTGATCTCGCCTGCTTTGGTTTGCACACCACCATCATCCGTTATGTGCCTGAATATGTTCAGCGAAATCTGTTTAATCCACTTCGTGGTATTCTGTATGCTGGCCGTCTTTTTGCTCTTGGCTCAGCGACTGCAATCGCCTTGTTTGGCGCGGTACTGCTATTGCTTCTGAAAGATCGGATCGAGACCTATTATCTTATCCCGTTCATTCTCGGCTTTATCTGCCTGCCAATGATCGCACTTGGCAATATGCTTGATGGCATCGCTCGTTCGCGCACATGGATCATGATGGCGCTCACACCGAGCTATATCATCCGCCCTCTGCTCGTACTAATCTTCATGATCGCAGCTCACGCAGCCAGCTTGCCTTCCACAGCCACCACAGCTCTTGGAGTTTCTATCGCCGCTACATGGGCGACTACGGTTGGGCAATGGCTGATGCTTGATCGCTCCTTGAAGAGAGACATCCCATCAGGACAACGAGAAATATTGTTCGCGCAATGGATGAAGGTCGCCTTACCGATCTTCCTCGTTGAAGGCTTTTTCTTCCTGCTCATCAATATCGACGTGCTGATGGTCGGCCATGCTATGGACCCCCAGCATGTGGCGATCTATTTCGCGGCTACCAAAATCATGGCGCTTGCACACTTCGTCTATTTTGCAGTCAAAGCGAGCGTGGCGCAGCGCTATTCCGATCTTCTTCACAGTGGCGATCATGCTGAATTTGCAAGCTTTGCAGAAGCCTCAACACGCTGGACATTCTGGCCGACACTGTTTCTAGGCCTGTTCATTCTGGCGCTAGGCTATCCGCTGCTCATGCTGTTCGGCAGTGCCTTCACCGAAGGCTATCCGCTACTTTTCATTCTCATCATCGGCGTGATTGCGCGCGCAAGTGTTGGACCTGCCGAAAGCCTGCTGAACATGTCAGGCAAACAGAATATCTGCGCTCTGCTTTATGCGGTTACACTTGCAGTAAACGTTGGCCTCAATCTGGTTCTCATCCCGCGTTTCGGTCTGATGGGCGCGGCTTTCTCGACCGCTTTCTCGATGCTTCTTGAAGCCATTCTGCTCTCAACCGCCGTGCATAAAACGATGCATATCACTATGTTTATTCTCATTCCCCGAAATCGCGCTTCTGACGCCCGCAGCAATAGCTCGGAGGATATTCTCTAATGGCCGCAAAACCTTTGCTTGAGGAATCCGCAGGCGGACATACGGCTCGCATCATCTCACAACTTTCCGACAGCGTCGCTGCAATGGATGCCACCAAACGTCTGGAGGAAAGCCTGCACAGCAGTCGCGATATTCCGCGCAAGCTTGCGATCTATGGTGCATCGGCCGGTTTTGAGCTGCGCGACGAACTTGATCACTTAAGCAGCCGGACAATCGAACCCAACATCTTTTTCAATGCGCGCTTCCTCGCACCAGCGATGCCGCGTCTGGAAGATCGTGAAGTGCGCTTCATGGTCATGCGCGACGAAAACGAAATCCGTAGCCGGCTGCGTTTCGTCATGCCTTACACGATTGAACGCCCCGGCCTACCACTCTCATCTCCTGTTATTCGTGCATGGGCAACACCTTTCGGCCCACAGGGCACACCGCTAATCGATCACGACGATCCTGTCGGCGTTGTCGAAGATCTTTTCGATATTCTGGCGCGTGATCATATTAAAATGCCGGACGTGCTTGTTCTTCCTGAAATGCGCGCCGACGGTGCCGTCGCGAAGCTCATTCGATCCGTGGCAGTTGGACGTCAGCTACCAATCGTTTCCATAGAGCAAAAATCGCGTCCATTTCTTCAGAGCGAGCTTGATGGGGAAACCTATGTCAAACAAGCGATTGGTCCGCACCATCGCCGCGAATATAGCCGCCTTTGGCGCCGTCTCGCCGAACAAGGCGAACTCGCACATCGCATCGCGCGCACACCCGACGAAGTGCGTTTTGCATTCGAACATTTCCTGACGCTTGAAGCGAGCGGATGGAAAGGACGCCGCGGTACAGCCATGGCAGTCGACCGTTTCCGTGCAGCCTTTGCACGCGAAGCAGTTAACAATCTTGCAGAGCGCGATTGTGTACGCATCCACACACTTGAACTCGATGGCCGCGTGATCGCGATCCTGATTGTCTTCACGGTTTCTGGCGAAGCATGGACGTGGAAAACCGCCTATGACGAAACCCTGCAAGCCTACTCGCCCGGCATGTTGTTGATGATCGAGGTGGTGAAAAACCATCTGGAAGACACCAATATCACGCGCACAGATTCATGCGCCGTGCCGGATCATCCTGTCATGTCACGCTTGTGTCAGGAGCGAGAAACCATCGAAACTCTGGTGATTGGTTTGACACCGGGAGTAGACAAGCAGGTTCGTCAGGCGGCATCGCAAATCCATCTTTATCAGCGTACACGCAATCTGACCCGTATCATCCGAAATCGCATCCGAAATTTTACGGAACGGAAATAAAGCCGGCTTCAGCAAAAAGAAAAATAGAACAAATACTTGAGAAAACAGCACACTGTGCTATCCTTGTTTGTGGGAGAGCGCCTGAAATCAAGCATGGCAGGCGAATAATGAGGGTTTGAGTTGGTCGCTTTGAGGTTTTTACTCCAAAGCCATCAAGTATATGAATTAGCACGACCCTCATTCGCCGCTTCAAAAATTCCAAAGCGCCTCCCTTGGGAAGGAGATGCGCTATGTTGGAATATCTCTCTTATCTGAAGACAATTGACCTCATCGTCTTGGGCTTCATTGCCTTTCTCGTCTGCTGGAATATCGTCGAGTATAATCTTCGCCGCTGAGATTATACCGAAACTCCATGAGTATAACTCATGGAGTTTGGTTAAGCCCGAGTGACGATTGAGCTTTTTCGAGGCGTGATGCGTCAGCATCTTGAGCTGCCCTGGTATTAGAGCGCATTTCGAAGAGTGCGTAGCGGTTTTGCGTCGGATAATGCGTAAAACCAAACCGTTACAGCGGTTCCAACGATTCAGTCTTAACTGAAACCGCTGTAAGAACAGGCAACTGATAACCGCTTGATGCAAGCTCGGTCGCCTGTCCTGTTTATATTTGCGCTTGGCTGTAAGTATAATCAGTCAAGCGGCTTGAGGGTAATTGACCTCGTTTCGTTTAGCCGGTATATCCCTCCCCGCTGTCCGTTTTTGGACCATATCAGACTGCTTCGGCAGTCATGTGCGGGTGTGGTGGAACTGGTAGACGCGCCGGACTCAAAATCCGGTTCCGAAAGGAGTGTCGGTTCGATTCCGACCACCCGCACCATCATCTCACCAGCCTCTATTCACGCAGCTTCCAGTGCCTGAGTCAGATCAGCAATCAGATCATCGGGATGCTCGATACCAATCGACAGGCGGATAGTTGATTCCAGCACGCCGATGCGTTCACGCACTTCAATCGGAACGCCTGAATGTGTCATCGCTGCCGGGTGGCTTGCAAGCGATTCCGTTCCACCAAGGCTGACTGCCAGTTTCAAAATCTGCAATGCATTGAGAAAGCGGAATGCCGCTGCCTGACCACCTTTGATATCAAATGAAAAGGTTGATCCTGCCCCAGTGCATTGGCGTTTAAACAATTGACCAACATCGGATGCTGCATCTTCAAAAGGCAGATAATGCAGCTTCCCGACCTTGGGATGGTCACGCAGGAATTCGGCTATCGCCAAGGCGTTCTTGTCAGCCCGATCCATGCGAATACCAAGCGTTTCCAGTGAACGGCCAAGCATCCAGCAGGAATGCGGGTCCAGCTGTGTGCCGATGGCACCACGCAGCGCCTTTACCTGTTTAACGACCGCCTTTGCGCCAAGGACCGCACCGGCAATCAGATCAGAATGCCCCCCGACATATTTCGTCAGCGAGTAGAGCGACAGATCTGCACCATGATCGAGTGGCTTCTGGAAAACCGGGCCAAGCAGAGTATTATCGCAAACGATAACAGGACGATGCCCGTTCTGCTTTTCTGCAATCTTGTCAGCGACACGCCGGATCGCGGCAAGATCAACAAGGCTATTGGTCGGATTGGCCGGTGTTTCGATCAGAACGACCGAGACGCGTCCCTTCTGTAGTGCTTCATCTGAAGCTTTCTCAATGGAAGCCTCATGCACGCCATCGGCAAAAGCCACAGCTTCCACATTGAAATTATGAAATGTCTTGGCTAGCAGCGTTTCTGTCCCACCATAAAGCGGCTGAGAATGCAGGATCACGTCGCCCGGTCGCGCAAATGCAAAGAGCGTCGTAGCAATCGCCGACATTCCAGAGGAAAACAGCGCGCAGCTTTCCGTGCCTTCATAAACGGCCAGACGATCTTCCACGATCTCGCTGTTAGGATGATTGAAACGCGAATAAACGAGACCGGCCCCGACACCCGCTGGCGGCTCCTTGCGTCCAGATACAAAATCAAAGAAATCGCGCCCATCTTCGGCGCTTTTGAAAACAAAGGTCGATGTCAGAAAAACAGGCGGTTTGACGGCCCCCTCGGATAGTTCGGGATCGTAACCGTAATTAAGCATCTGCGTTTCGGGATGAAGCAGATGATTACCAATGCTGGTCTTGGATGGACGCGGCGCGGTCATAATAATCTCCTGAAAAACTCCTCCAGCCCTATAAGGGCTAAAGAAGTCTAACAGAGATGCGTGGCAATCTTCTTGCGTTGTTAGACGCTTAAGCGATTGAGAGCGAACACTATCGCGTGTTCTGCATATCGCAGATTACGTGGCTTACTTAACCACGAGCACAGGCACGGAGCTCAATGAAAGCACCTCAGCAGCCTGACTGCCGAGCAACAGCTTGTTGACGCCGCGACGGCCATGCGATGCGATCACGATCAGATCACTACCTGTCTGCTTAGCGGCTTCAATAATGCCCTGTGCTGGTGACTGGTTCTCAATGTGCAGAGTTTCAACATCAACGCCAGCAGCTTCCGCCTTGGCTTTTGCTTTGGCGAGCAAATCGGCTGCCGCTTTGGTGATTGCCTCGCGATATTCCTGGAAGGCGGCAGGGCTGGATGCCCATTCCGCAGCAACGACGATGCCATAGGATGGCAGAAGCTCGGTCACAGAAACCAGCAGCACCTTCGAGCCAAACTGCTTGGCCAGAGCCACGCCCTGTTCGACGCCCTTGTCGGCAAGTTCAGATCCATCGGTTGCAATCAGAATAGTCTTATACACGGCCCAAGCCTCCAGTTTGCGATCACGATCCAACCATGCGCGCTCCTTTTGACAAGAGCATTGATGCGGATCAATCAGACAGCAAAAGCTTACAGACATGAAAAGCTTATCGGAAGGGTGAGTGATCTGTTTTCGCTCAAGGATCGGGCGATTTTCAAACAAATGATCGTGCGCTTTATCAGCACCCAATTGCTTGGAATTATCTTCTAAGGATATTGGCTTTAAAGAATATAATTCCAAATTTATGCAATCCGAAGCATGGACCCAGCTATGCTTTTGCGCCATTTCCTCATAAACTTCGCTTCAAACAGAAGGAGATTATTCCATGAGCAAGCCCCTTGGCGGAAAAGACGGCGAGACCGCAGGACGCGGTCGCATCTATAATTCCATTCTCGATACGATCGGCAATACACCGCTCGTGCGCATCGACAAGTTTGCCAAGGAAAATGGCGTTGAAGCCAACCTTCTGGTCAAGCTCGAATTCTTCAATCCATTGGCGAGCGTCAAGGACCGTATCGGTCTTGCGCTGATCGAAGCGCTTGAAGCACAGGGCAAAGCTGTTCCGGGCAAGACCGTATTTGTCGAACCTACTTCCGGCAACACCGGTATTGCACTGGCTTTTGCGGCGGCCGCCAAGGGTTATCGCCTCGTTCTGACCATGCCTGAAACCATGTCTGTTGAACGCCGTAAGCTTCTCAAGCTGCTCGGTGCAGAATTGGTTCTGACGGAAGGCGCAAAAGGCATGAAAGGCGCCATTGCCAAGGCAGAGGAAATCGCCGAAGGCAACCCGAATGCCATCATTCCACAGCAGTTCGAAAATCCGGCTAACCCTGAAATTCACCGCCTTACCACGGCTGAGGAAATCTGGAACGACACCAATGGTGAAGCAGACATCCTGATTTCCGGCATTGGCACCGGCGGCACCATTACCGGCGTTGGTCAGGTCATCAAGGCACGTAAGCCATCCTTCAAGGTGATTGCTGTCGAGCCTAAGGATTCGCCAATTCTCTCCGGCGGTACACCTGGCCCACATAAGATCCAGGGCATCGGTGCGGGCTTTGCACCAAAGACGCTCGACACCAGCGTTTATGATGAAGTCGTGACCGTTTCCAACGAGGATTCCTTTGCCAATTCCCGCCTGATTGCGCGCATTGAAGGCATCCCTGTCGGCATTTCTTCAGGTGCGGCGCTCACTGCTGCGATCGAAGTCGGCAAGCGCCCTGAAAACAAGGGCAAGAACATTGTCATCATCATTCCATCATTCGCAGAACGCTATCTTTCGACGGCGCTGTTTGAAGGTCTGGAATAAGCGAGAGCTAAGGTTCGGCAAAACGAAAGCCAGAGTGGTCGTCCACTCTGGCTTTTTTGTATCTATTCTTTCGGGATTGTCCCGAAAATCAGCTAGCCGTGCGTGCCGCGCAAGCCGGGCCCGGTCCGCGCATGTAATGGCGCTCGGGCCTGTAGCTTGGTGCGACGAATTCACGAATAACATTAACGCTGTCACGCAGCTGAACTATAATGTTCATCGTCTTCACCTTTCCACCAAATTGCTTTTCGAAGATGATGCCCGTCACAGCCTGTTAGGGTTGGTGAAACAATTAATGTTTCCGAACATCTTAATGAAAACTTTAACAATTAAAGATGAACAACTTCTGAATCGCCTTGGTTAAGGTTAAGTTAACGGTAAGGATAAACAAGTTTTCCACAGCCGTGGGGAATTGGTCACTATACTGCTTGCGGCCCGTTTAAATGGCTAGCGCCAGTGATCTCCACAAGGCCCCTTGCCCCAAAACAAAAAAGCCGGTGCTGAACACCGGCTTTGCAAAAATCAAAGATTCGCTTAACGCGTTGGAACCGGGTTTTCACCACGATAATCATAGAAACCACGGCCAGTCTTACGACCAAGCCAGCCCGCTTCGACATATTTGACCAGCAGCGGGCATGGACGGTACTTCGAGTCCGACAAGCCGTCATGCAGCACCTGCATGATCGAGAGGCACGTATCAAGGCCAATGAAATCCGCGAGCTGCAAAGGTCCCATCGGATGGTTTGCACCAAGCTTCATGGCGGTGTCGATGGCCTCAACGCTGCCCACGCCTTCATAGAGCGTGTAGATTGCTTCGTTGATCATGGGCAGCAGAATGCGGTTGACGATAAAAGCCGGGAAATCTTCGGCAACCGTTACAGTCTTGCCAAGTGCGGTGACAAAATCCTTCGACTTGCGGAATGTGTCTTCCTCAGTCGCGATACCGCGCACCAGCTCAACCAGTTTCATGATTGGCACGGGATTCATGAAGTGAATACCGATGAAGCGCTCTGGACGGTCAGTGGTCGAGGCGAGACGCGTGATGGAGATCGACGACGTATTGGTCGCAACAATGGCTTCGGGGTTTAGCACCGGGCAAAGCTGGGCAAAAATCTTGCGCTTGACGGTTTCGTCTTCGGTAGCGGCTTCAATTGCCAGATCAACACCTGCGAGGTCTTCCATCGAAACAGCAGGACGGATCAGCTTCATTGCATCGGCACGCTGCTGTTCTTCCAGCTTACCGGAAGATACCTGGCGCGCCATATTGCCGTTGATTGTGGCAATGCCCTTTTCCAGCCGGTCCGCAGCCGCGTCGTGCAGAAGCACGTCGTAACCTGCCAATGCGCACACATGAGCAATTCCGCTGCCCATCTGACCCGCGCCAACAATACCTACCGTCTTGATTGCCACAGTTCCAACTCCTTCATGCTCTCGCCGATGGCGAGGTCTACCGCCGCTTTCGCGCTTTTCCGAAAGCCTGCCTAACAAGACAGTTACAGCCGAAAAATGCAAGACCACCATATGAATAACCCGCCCGAGCGCCAACTAAAGTCAACGCAGGACGGGTGTGAAAAAGGCGGCAGGTTATCCCTGCCGCCCTTTCAATTTATCAGAGCGCTTTCTGCAGCTCGGGCAGAATAGTGAAGAGATCGCCAACGAGGCCATAATCAGCCACCTGGAAGATAGGTGCTTCTTCATCCTTGTTGATCGCAACAATCACGCGGCTGTCTTTCATGCCAGCCAGATGCTGGATCGCACCGGAAATACCAACTGCGATGTAAAGCTCCGGTGCAACCACCTTACCGGTCTGGCCAACCTGCCAGTCATTTGGTGCATAGCCCGCATCAACTGCCGCACGGCTGGCACCGACTGCTGCACCAAGCTTGTCGGCAACAGGAAGGATCACTTCCTCAAACTTCTCCGACGAACCAAGTGCACGACCGCCCGAGATGATGATCTTGGCAGAAGTCAGTTCCGGACGATCGGAATCCGAAAGCTTGTTTTCAACAAAGCTCGACAGCGCCGGATCAGCAGCCGCATTGATGCTTTCAACTAGAGCCGAACCGCCGTCACCCGTTGCCGAGAAAGAAGCCGTACGAACGGTGATGACCTTCTTGGCATCAGTAGACTGCACGGTCTGGATCGCATTGCCCGCATAGATCGGACGCTTGAAGGTGTCAGCGGACACAACTTCCATGATTTCCGACAGCTGCATCACATCAAGAAGTGCTGCAACGCGTGGCAGCACGTTCTTGGCTGAAGTGGTGGCTGGTGCAATGATCGTGTCGTAGTTTCCTGCGAGTTCAACGATGGCTGCAGCCAGT
>NZ_BSQC01000026.1:0-41586 GCF_030268145.1 Brucella sp. NBRC 12950 | reverse complement strand
CCCATTCCTCGTTTGCAACCCCGACCAGCCTCTCGGAATGGGGGCTGAACGTCAGCACCTGTCGCATCTGTAATCTGCTGGGAACGTCGCAACTTTAACTTGCTAAAACAATGTGTATAACGGGGGTACATTCTATTTTAAACTGCAACATGCCAATGAATTCATGAGGTTAGCCATGGAGGAAATTGGATGCCGCATCAATACCGGAAACACCAAGCTCAAACAAATTATGACCTTTTAACGATAAGCTGTTCATGCTCTGGCATGCTTGCCAAAGCGGTCGGTTGCAAAACCCTCAATATCGATTTCCGGCTTTTGTCCTGAAAGCAGCGCAGCCACGATCCGCCCCGTTCTGGCCGATGCCATCATTCCGACGTGTCCATGTCCCAAGGCATAGGCAATATCCCGTGAGTGGGGAGAAAAACCGATACAGGGTCGCCCATCCGGCATGGATGGACGATGCCCCATCCAAAAGCGCGTTTTTTTCAGCTCTAGCAACGGGAAACGCCTCGCAAGATGCTGTTTCAGAATTTCTGCGCGCCGCCAGTCCGGTGCAGTATCCGTTCCGGCAATTTCGACCTGCCCGGCAGCGCGCAGACCAGATTCCATCTGCTGTACCACCATCCCGGCATCCGATGCCATGAAAGCTGTGTTGAGCCCCGAAGAACTGCCCTCAACCGTAACGTGATAACCGCGCTCGCTCTGAAGCGGCAGCCAGTCGCCAAGGCAATTGGCCAACCTGCCCGAGCCTATACCCGCAGCAATGACGACCTTATCGCAAATGACTTCACCGCGATCTGTCACAACAGCTTGGAGACGGTTGTTTTCAAACCGAAAATCACGCGCAGTGGCTGTTTCAAATACCGCACCTCTTGCCCTCGCAAAATTGGCGAGAGCGGAAACATAAGCACCCGGATCCCGGCAGCGTCCGGCCTCATCAACGGCGACAGCGAAACGATAACGTGGCGGTAAGGCCGGTTCCTCATCGTAAACCGCTTGCCCCGAGAGCTCTCGCCATCTGATACCTGCACGCGCACGAATATCCCATGCAAGCGCCTCTTCTTCAAAATGAGAACGATCCGTATAGGCGCAAAGCACACCACCTTCGGCGATCAGATGCCCCACCCCCGCCTCATGGCCCAGCGCTTTATGCAATTGTGGCGCTTCGGCCAGCAACGGGCGTAAAATTTGCGCCGTTTTCTCAACTTGGTTCCATGTCCAGCCCGCACGCAGATAGCGCAGGAGCCATGGCAATGCTTTTGGCAAATAAGACCAACGGATGGCTAATGGACCAAGTGGATCAGCGATATACGATGGAATCTTTTTCCAGACGCCCGGAATGGCAGGAGGCAAGATGGACTGGGTGGATAACCAGCCCGCATTGCCATAGCTTGCCGCCTGCTCCCCACCGGGACGATCCGGCTCGATCACCGTAACCTTGTGGCCGCAGCGCAACAATTCCAGCGCACAGACAATACCAACTGCACCTGCCCCGATAACCGCTATATGTCTGCTCATATCTCCGCCCCGTTGCTGCGATGGGTGGGCAGTGCCGCTATACTCACCAGATTACTCAGAAAAAAGCGTCAGGCTGACGGAAGTCGGAATGTTGTATGCCCACGCAGAAAGGCCTGCGTCCTTTCGTTTTGCGGATGCATCAGAATTTCGTCTGGTGTGCCTTCCTCGATAATTTTGCCATCGTGCAGAAAAGCGATGCGATTGGCGACATTATAGGCAAAACCCAGTTCATGCGTGACGATCAGCATAGTCATGCCCTCTGTTGCAAGGCTCTTCATGGTCATGAGAACCTCACCGACCAGCTCGGGATCAAGCGCGGATGTCGCTTCATCGAACAGCATGACATCAGGCTCCATCGCCAGCGAACGAGCAATGGCCACGCGCTGCTGTTGACCACCGGAAAGGCGTGAGGGATATTCCTTGATTTTTTCGACCAGGCCTACCTTTTCAAGGTAATAATGGGCACGTTCACTGGCCTCCGCCCTGCTGCGCCCCAATACCTTGCGCTGCGCAATCATTACGTTTTCTTCCGCAGAAAGATGCGGAAAAAGGTTGAACTGCTGAAACACCATGCCGACGCGTTGACGAAGATGCCGCAAATTTTCCTGCGAATATTGCATACTGCCCTTTGAATCGGGCGTACCGACACGCTTGTCGTTCAGGTGGATTTCACCTGAAGTGGGCATTTCCAGAAAGTTCATGCAGCGCAGCACCGTGCTTTTGCCCGAGCCACTCGCACCAAGCAGAACAACGGTTTCGCCTTCGTTGATATCAAGGTTGATGCCTCTCAAAACATCGCGCGTGTCGAATTTTTTATGGATATTTTTGGCGGCAATCATGCTCATGAGACACCTCAACTCGACTTGCGAAATTTGTATTCCAGCACATAGGACAAGCCACTCAGCACAAGAACGATGGCCGTCAACAGCACGGCAATGGCGCTGTAGGCTTCCACTGGGCGATATTCCGTATCGCTGATAAGCTTCGCCTGATAAAGCGCATCTGGATAGGCGATGGTGGCGGCGACCGAACTGATTTTGACGACTTCGATGGCCTCGTTTGTCAAAGCGGGCAATGTGCGCCGGATCGCCTGAGGCAAAATGATACTGCCAAATACCGAACCTTCAGACATGCCAAGCGCGGTCGAGGCCTCCCATTGTCCACGGTCGATGGATTGGACACCGCCGCGAAGAATTTCGCAGAAATAAGCGCCCGAATAGAGCGAAAAGGCAACTGCCGCAGTGAGGAAGCGACCGTTCTGTATGCCTGTCAGCACCGGAATAGTGTAATAGAACCAAAATAGTAGAACAAGCGCCGGCAGATTGCGCAACAATTCCACGTAAATCGCCGCAAATACCCGCAGGAAAGCAAATCGCGAAATGCGGGCCATCGCCAGCATCACGCCCAGTGCAAGCCCGCAAATAAGAACGGTCAGCGAAAGATAGATCGTATTCAGCAGGCCTTCGATTAGCACATGCTTGTAATTGAGCAGAAACGAGAAATCCCAGCGATAATTCATCGGATATGTGCCTTCTGAAGACGCCGTTCGAACCCGCGCGAAATCATGCTGAGAATAAAAATCACCACGAAGAAAATGGCACCGAGCACGGTAAAAGTTTCGATAGGGCGGAAGGTGCGTGAGGAAATCAACGAAGCTTTGTAAACGATCTCTCCATAGGTAATGATCGAAGCCAGCGTTGTGGTCTTGATAAGGTCGATGACGCGGGTCAGGAAAATCGGCAGCATATTACGCATGGCCTGCGGCAGTATGATCGACGTGAAAAGCGAGCGCCTTTTCATGCCAAGCGCCAGAGCGGCCTCCCATTGGCCTTTGGCAACAGCGCCAATGCCGGAACGAAAGACCTCACAGAAAAAAGCTGCCGATTGCAGCCCGACGGCCAACACCGCCGCTGTGGTCGGCGAAAAATTCAGGCCAACGATCATCGGAAGGGCAAAGAAGAACCAGTAGATCAGAACAATCGCAGGGGCCGCGCGAAAAATCTCGACATAGACCGCAGCCGCCTGCGAAAGAAACGGGATACGCGAAAGCCGCAGCAATGCCAGCGCAAGACCGAGCGGCAGTGCTACGATCATCGACAGCACCACCAGCACAAGCGTTCCATAGGCTCCTTCGATGAGGAGATCATAATTTCTAAAAACGGGACCGAAATCCCACTGATAACTCATCGAGATATCCTCGGCTGCATGCGTTTTTTTCAACGCGTGCCCGGGTTTTCACCCGGGCAACTCTCTTGTTATTTCCAAAGTTCGCGCTGTACCGGAACTGCCGTTGCCGAGTCGATCTTACGGAAGCGCAGGAAGTCCTCGTAGATGCTCTGCGTCTTGCCGGTATTGTAATAATAGGAGACCGCGACATTCAGGAAGTCACGCCAGCGGGCATCCGGCTCCTTGCGCACGGCAACGCCACCGGGGATGGATACGGCAGGCTTGAGAACAATGGTCTTGCCAAAGCCGATGCGCGCGCGCGCAATATCTGCGGCCACTGCCGAGATGATCCCGCCATTGGTGCGACCGGACTGGAAGGCGGCAAAGATTTCGGCACTGTTCTGGAAGCGCGCAATATTGGCCTTCGGTGCAACCGTGCTGAGATATTCATCCGAATTGGTACCGAGCGCGACACCGACTGAATATTTCGGGTCATTGAGATCGGCCCAGTTGGTGACATCAATATCGTCCTTGGCAATTAACGCCATCGGATACCAGAGCATCGGCGTCTGCACGAAATCAACCGAAACCGCGCGGGCAGGCGTCGCATCGAGCATGAAGAACGCATCGAACTGGTCGGCCTGCAAACCGGCAACGGCATTGCCCCAAGTCGTTTCAACGATTTCAAGACGTACGTCCAACGCATCAGCGATTTCTTTTGCAACGGCAGGGCCAATGCCTCGCCATGTCGTGTCGCCAATGACAACAGCACCCGGCGCATCTGAATTGCTTGTGTCCTTGAAATACCATGGCTCAAGGAGAGCTGCACCAATACGCAAAACCTTGTTCTTGGTAACCTTATCCCATGTACTGCCATCGGAAGCGGTCTGCGCGACAGCGGGCGTAACAAAGCTTGCAGCGGCGCCTGCCGCAATGGCTGCGAATGGAGCAGCGCCTAAAAGTTTACGTCTGTTCATTGTCATTTCTTTCTTGGGAAAATGCAGAATTGGGGTGTTTTCAGAAGACAGGGTTCACATGAACCTTGCAGTAAATCTTACGGATGTAACCGGTCGTCTTCCAGGCATTGGAGACGCTGCGGTTAACGAGAAAGGCTTCATAGGGTTTAAACAGGCGGCTTTCACCGATCGCATTGGTGATTTCCACATTTCCTTCGATGAAATACATCAACTCGTAGTCACCGAATGCAGCAAGTTTGCGGGTATAGGCGGTGGCTTCCCAAAAGCCGACGGAAAAATGCCCGCCGTTGCTTGTATATATGACCTTGCGACCGACAGTTGGTCTGGGGCTCGTCAAAATAAGATCGGCGGCGGGGCCATCGATGGCATCGAGTTTCTCATCAAGTTTTGGAACAATGACCGCCAGCTCTTCCGCATTTGCAACCGGGGCATTCTCACCGCTGTACAGCATAAAGAAAATACGCGTATTTTCACCCTGTTTCCAATGCGCGCGAAGCCCCCGCGGAAATGCCGCTGTCTCGTTCTTGGTAAGCTTTGTTACACGGCCGTTGGCGTCCGTTACGCTGATTTCACCCTCAACGACGATCAAAAACAATTCAACCGGCAGACTGGCAATCTCGCCATCGAAAGCGCGCAGGACAGCCTCTCCTGCAAACATGCCGTGTTCATCGTTACGCGTGTAATAAAAGCCACGCTTGAAGAAGGCATTCTTCGACAGATCTGCGTTGTCTTCGTCTACCCAAGGCAGAAAAGCAGCGCTTCGGGTCTCAGAACGGTTAAACTCGACAATGGGAAACATTTTCTTTCCTTGTTGATAATCAGGAATTAGACATCAAGTCGATGGATCGGCAATTCAGTGGGCTTTATTTAGGCCCGCGTTTTTCCCAAGCTTTGAATAGAATAAATCAGAAACTCTATCGTGAACCCTGCTCCAGTTGATGAGCGCAGAGATCAAAGGCCGGTGAAATGCATGCCAGATTTTAGGCTGCAATGGGCTAACGGGATGCACGGCATCCTTTGGCCGCGACAACGCGTGGGCTGCCAGATCGCGTCCCATGATCGTGCCGATTGCGATACCGCGTCCGCTGAAACCGTAGCCAGACCACAGACCGAGTGCGAGTGCGTGGAGCTTTGGGTATTCATCCACCGTCATGTCGACCCAGCCGCCCCAGCTCTCTCCCCATTTCAGGCCTTTGAGCTGCGGATATGTCATTTCGATCCGGCGAATGGCAGAGCGCACATATGCCTTCCCATCCATGGTAAAAGCTGGACCATCAATGCCGATCTGCAAGCGCCCATCCGGCCAGATGCGGATACCGGAATAAAGCTTACGCGTATCGTTTAACGACTGACGACCCGGCAATACGGTCGCGAGCTGTGTTTCATTCAACGGTTCACTGACAATCTGGTAAGCGCGCACAGGAAAAACCTCGCGCCCTATCGATGGGAAAAGCGCGTCACTCGTAAAGGCATTGGTCGCAAGCAAAACTGCGTCAGCCCTTATCTCTCCACCATTCGTCTTGGCGACCCAACCGCTTTTGTTGCGCTGCAATCCAAGAACGTGAGTATCTTCATGAATACGCGCACCAGCCTCGATTGCCGCTCGTGCCAGACCACGGGCATAGCCCAATGGATTGAGCGACCCGCCGCGGCGGTCGTGAAGCGCTATACGATAGCGCGGACTACCCGTCACAGCCCGGCAGGCATCGCCTTCCAGCAACTCGACCGGATATCCGCGTCGTACAAGGTCCTCAACGGTTCTTGCCAGACCGGCCTCTTTCGAGGGAATATGGGCTGCAATCAGATTGCCCGTGCGGACCACGTCACAGGTCATGCCATGTTTTTCGACCAGACCGAAAACAAGGTCGGGCGCGTGCGCGGCAGCATGATTAATGCGCTCCGCAACATCTGAAGTAAAATCTGCTTCTATTTGCGCTGGCATGAATTTGGCGGAAGCCGCAACCTGTCCCCACGCGCGACCGGAACCACCCCAACCGATATGCCGCGCCTCCAGCACACGCACATCAACGCCAGCTTCAGCCAATGTCAGAGCCGCCGAAAGACCAGTGAAGCCTGCACCAACCACAATCACATCTGCTTTTGCATCGGCCTCAAAAAGATGCGTTTCAGGCGCACTTCCAGCCCGCTGATCAAAGTAAAGCGAAACAGGCTGCTGGCGGGCAGAAAGCAGGAAAGATGGCTTCATAATGATCTGGTATTCATGCATGCACCCATTTGGGTGGTCCTATTAGAAATCAAACGTTTTAATGACATAGGTGAGCCAGAACTGCTTGGTATCAAATATTATATAATACCGAATACAAAGAGTATTATTCTAATTTTATGGTATGCGACGCAAATCTGAAAGCCCATGACTTGCTATGATAGAGATGCCACAGAATTTGCTGGAAATAACGGTATGAAGCAAGGTATCCAGCGCAGGAAGAAACTCAGATATCACATCCACGGACAATCCCATGAACAGACACATGTCAAAAGATGAAGCCCTGCAGTTTGTTCGGGCCATCTTGCTCAAACACGGCGCCAAGGATCGTGTTGCCGACATTATTGCGGACTGCCTTGTGCGTGCTGAGTGTGACGGCGTGCGCAGTCATGGCTTGGCACGCCTTCCCGATCATATCGCTTCCATCCGGGCGGGATGGGCAGATCCCGCTGCCCTGCCCGACATTGTAAAAGTCCGAAGCGGTCTTTTACGCGTGGAAGGCAATAATGGCTTCACTCCTGTCGCAGGGAAGCTTGCACGCGAGCAACTTGTTGAGATG
Organism: Brucella sp. NBRC 12950; assembly: GCF_030268145.1. Lineage (NCBI taxonomy): Bacteria > Pseudomonadati > Pseudomonadota > Alphaproteobacteria > Hyphomicrobiales > Brucellaceae > Brucella > Brucella sp. NBRC 12950. The sequence continues at coordinate 34,142 of NZ_BSQC01000026.1, read as the reverse complement.
GCTCTGCGTGAAGGCATGGCTGCGCTCTGTGCACGCAATTCCCATCATATCGGTGCTTTATGGTGTGACATCGAGCCCTTGGCAGAGATGGGTTTCGTTGCTTTCAACTTCATCCATTCGCGGCCACGTATGGCCCCCTATGGCGCAAGCAAAGCGTTGATCGGTACGAATGCCATGGCTTTTTCGTTTCCCGACGGGAAAGGCAGCGCAGTCACGTTCGATCAGGCTTCAAGCTTGCTGTCGCTCGGGGATGTACGGCTTCATGCCCAGCAGAACAAGAAATTGCCGGATGGTGTGGGGCTGACGCGCAACGGAGTTCCTACCACGGACGCTTCCGAAATTATGGCGGGAGGACCCTTGCTGCCATTTGGTGGCCACAAGGGAGCATCGATTGCCATGATGGTCGAAGTGATGGCGGCGGCCATGACGGGCGCCGCTTTCGGTTTTGAAGACCGGTCTTCCGCCTATCCCGGTGCTGCGAGTTCCAATGCCGGTCAGTTTCTGCTGGTGTTATCTCCTGAAGCCACATCGGGGAACAATGCAATGGAGCGGTTCGCGGACTTAGTTTCGCATCTTCATTCCGATCCCGCTGTGCGATTGCCCGGCGAGCGGCGACACGCCAACCGGGCAAAAACCGAGACAGAAGGTTTGATCATAGGCGAGGATCTGGCCCAGCGCCTTTCCGCACTTCAGCCTGACTGAAAGAGCAAATTACGGAATTGGAGCGGCTGAATGCACTAATATTGTGGAGCAGCTACAATGCTTCCCCCGAAATTGGCCGCAGCATGCCATGGTCAGCGCGAATAGTATAAAACCGTACGCGCGAATGCTCTGACCTGTTTCGTATCTGCAAGTATTAAACATTTTTGATCGGCGTCGAATTCTTGCCGCCGAACACCCGATATTTCACTTAATCAGCAACCTGTTCGAGCTTTAAAGCTCAACAATCTTATTAGCATATGTATGAAATTCATTGCAGCTACCTAATCACAGAACTTTACCAAGTTGCGCAAATTCTTTCTCGCCCAAAAAAAGCTGCTTTGGTTGCGCTCGAAATCTGCGAACACGATGAACTAAGTTAATTTGGATCAAACCTTCATCGACCGCCCACGTCATAATGCACGAGAGCATATCAGCCTTGCGTGCTGCCGTACTAGCTCCACCAGTTACCACCGAAAGTCCGCGTTTCTTTGTCTTAGTGTCAGCCTTCGTTTTTTCCAACCGTGGTATCGTGTATCAAACGTTTGACAATCCGCGGATCTACATCAACAACGGCCGCTTGCCCCAAAGGTGCCTTTAAAGTGCCGGGCAATTCAACCTTAATCTGTCTCAATGGTCGATGCTTTTTAGGGCGATTAGAACGTGTCAAAACGGCGCCAGCTTCTGCCGCCAGCATTTATTGCTTGCAAAGCTCAGAGACTTTTGATGGCTTTGTCGCCACTTTCAATCCATTCTGCTATTTTGCTGGATCAATACCGATAGATACCTAGCTCAAAATACGTTGTCTTCCACACGAGCTGTTTCAACCGTCCAAGCCACACCGAACTTACTGATTGATACCCAGCGCGCTCTGCCCCTTAAATAGTAATTCACAATGTAGACCTGTTCCGCACGCTGGCGTCACGCACCAAAGCCAGCCACACTACCTCGTCCCGAATCCCAAATAATTGAGTTCGACTGCAATCCTGCGACATCATTTTTAGTTAGTGGCACCTTAAACCCTAGCAGCCAATAATCACCTTTCAGTCAGCGAGTTGAGCAGAATTGTAGCGAATAGCAACGATGAAGTTGTAATAAAATTGAAATACTATCTTAGTGATTGTAGTTAAATTTCAGGAACTGCCGCGAGGCCATTTACACCGAAGATGTCGGGATTTCGAGTCTCGCATCGCCCACCCTTTTTTCCTAATGATATAAATTGTTTAGACGGTCGTCTCGGCGACCTTTGCTTTTGACCGCCACGAAAACTCCTTCGCTACATTGATGCGCGAAGCCCAATTTTTTGGTACCTTGCAATTGCGGTGAATCATACGGAGGGGAAATGAGATGCTTGTGAAAGTCGAGGCAGCGCGACGGGAGGGTTCAGCTCCCGCTACCATTTACGATAAACCAATCAGTGAAACTCACATAGAAGTCTTGCCGGGCGAGGGATTGCAGATTTCGTTCGTTGCATCTGGTATCTATGGACAAGATCGCCACAATGCCAGGTATCGGTATACTGTTGTCTTGGCAACCAACGAACTGGCCATTCTAATTAGTACCAGTTGAGTAGTTGATTTATGATTTTGGCAACATAATTGGCAGTATGACAAAAAAACGTAATCATCAAAGAATGGGTCGGCGGCTGTTTTGAATCAGTCCCTCGGCAAAATCTCTTATCATTCCAGATGGCCCGACAGTTTTATCACCTAACTCGTCAAATTCAGGCAAAGCAAGCAGATTTTCGGTTGGTATCGGAATGAACTTGAATGCACGCCTTTTCACTTAATGAAAGTGCATCTCAAATTTAGTTTTTATCTTATAAGTGTCATTGTGCAGGTACATTCTGTTTTAAACTGCAACATGCCAACGAATTCATGTGGTTAGCCATGGAGGAAATTGGGTGTCAAATTGCTATTCTTAGAGCTAAAAGCTGGTTTTGCGAACCCCACTCACCATGGCAGAAAGGCGCCATTGAGAACATCAACAAGCGCATTAGACGGTATTTACCCAGCAACACGGATCTGGCGCACGTCGGCCGGGCTCAGTTGACTGCCCTCGCCCATGATCTCAACGCAACCCCATGCAAGTGTCTTGGATTCAAGACACTTGCTGAAGTGTTCGCCTCCCTTTTGCAGGACGCAGCATAATCAGATAGCCTCATCAACGGCATGGTGCACTTGGAGAGGCTTTCCCAAAAAATAATATATTCCGCAGTAAGTGCGGAATATATTATTCCAGAATTTGCCGATCGTAAGCGGGTAGATCATGATGCCGCAATTTTGCGAAACAGAGCAGCGGCAGCGATAATCACTACACCTTTGATGATGAATTGTGCCTGAACTGGCAGTCCGACGATAATGACGAAGTTAAACGTCACCATGAGCACGATCGCACCGAGGACACTATACAAAGGTGAGCCCCGCCCGCCAGTCAGCGCAATACCTCCGATAACCGCGGCGACGATCGAATCCAATTCATACCCGCGGCCGACCCAGTTATCCACACTTCCGACGAAGCCGACTAATACAAGACCGGCCAGAGCCGCAAGAACGGAGCTCGTCACATAGCAGAAAATAGTGATGCGATCAGACCGTATTCCAACCAGTTCCGCAGAGCGGGAATTGCCCCCGACGATATAGATTTTCCGCCCCAGTATAGACTTGGACAGAAGAATTGCTGCAACAGCCAGGACAATTGCAACGACAATCAGATTAACCGGAACTCCCCACAGATGACCGGCTCCCAAATAACGTAAAGACGTCGGCAGGCTGCCGCCTGGCGCACCTTGGGTATAGTAAAACCGGCCTCCTTGCAGAACAGTCATCATGGCGAGCGTTGCCAGAAATGGAGACACATTGCGTTTGACAACAAGATAACCGTTAATCAGTCCAACCAGTAGTCCGAGAGTTAATGAAAGCAGGACTATTTGTGGAACGAATGCGTTATCAGTCGTGTTGAAAGCCGTTGCGATGACCGCGACCGTTGCCATTACTGAGGCGACAGAGAGGTCGAGGCCTCGAACCAGAATGACAAAGGTCTGGCCGATCACAACGATGCACAACGGGGCTGCCTGAGTAAGAATATCTTGCAGGTTTCGCGGCGACACGAAAGACGGCTGAACGAGTCCTGCTAGTACCAGCAACGTGATCAGAACTATCGGCAACACGATAGCTGGAGTAGCCAGTCTGTTAAGGTTGAGCGCATGGGAACTGGTTGTCATATCTTTCTGTTCCGATCGACGTATAGTGATACCGCTGCGAGGATGACGATTCCCTGAATGACCCATTGGACAAAAGTCGATACGTTCATATAGTTCAGGACATTGCCGAGAACACTTACCAGTGCCACACCAACGAAAGTGCCGAATACACCGCCGACACCGCCGCCCAGGACTGTTCCTCCCACGACGACAGGCGTAATGGAAGCAAGTGTCATTGCGTCTCCAACTCGCGGATCTCCGGTGCCTGTGCGACTTGCAAAATAGACGCCAGCCAAGGCTGCGAGAAAACCTGAAGCGCTATACACCAGTAGAGTGATACGCTTAACCGACAGGCCCGCAGCCGTTGCGGCAACGTCGTTGCCACCTACTGCATAAACAGCGTGTCCCGTTGCGGTACGTCTGAGAAAAATGGCAACGGCTATAAAGACCACAAACATAACAATTGCGACATTGGGTACACCAAGAGTTGCTCCGTAAGTGAAATCTTCAAGCCATATAGGAACGCTGCCCACTGGTCGCATCGTATAGAGAAGAACCAGTCCGTTGATTGCTGACGAAGTCCCGAGTGTTACGATGAGCGGATGAACGCCGGTCTGATTTATGATAAAACCATTAATCGCACCCAACAAGATGCCAAGAAACAAGGTCGCAACAATGATCAGTGGCGCCAGCTCCGGATAGGCCTTGCAAAACGTCGCGATCACAACCGCACTTGCCGTTACGATCGCTCCGATTGACAGATCAATCCCGCCCGCCAGAACGACGAGCATTTGTCCCAGTGCCAGAATACCAAGCGGCGCAGATTGTTCCAGAAGGTTAGCGAAATTGCGAAAGGTTCCAAACCGGTCGCTCATTGTTAATCCTGTTGCGATCAGAGCGGCCAGAGCAAGCAGAGCAATCGTTAAGGACGGATTGGAGGTCATTCGAACTGACTTTATACGGTTCATACCAGTGCGCCCCGTTCCGCAATCTCTGCAGTTGCCAGAGCCATCACCGATGCCTCGGAGATTTCATCTGCTGTTAATGTACCCATGGTTGTTCCCTCACGCATAACCATGACACGGTCGGACATTCCGACCAGTTCATTTAATTCCGAGGAGATCATCAAAATGGCGACCCCAACGTCCGCCAGTTCTCGAATAAACCGGTAAATCTCCACTTTTGCACCGACATCCACTCCGCGCGTCGGTTCATCTAGAATAAGAACATTTCGACACGCGCGCGCCCACCGCGCCAGCAGCACTTTTTGCTGGTTGCCGCCCGAAAGATTGCGGACCATGTATCGGGGACCGGGTATTGCGATACGAAAACGAGAAATTTCCTCCGCGGCGACAGTTTCTTCTTTCGCCTTATCGATAAATCCTCCCTTTGCGAAAGAGGTCAGATCAGGGGCGGAGATATTGCGGGCGCAATCGAGCAACATCAATACGCCTTCTCCTTTTCGATCTTCGGTAACGAAGCCGATACCAGACTGAATAGACTTTAGCGGTGTGCGACGTGCGTAGTTCGAGCCAGAGAGCCGAACATCTCCATTCCCGCAGTCTCCGGAACCGAAAATAGAATGCGCCACTTCTGAACGCCCGGCGCCCACTAGGCCACCTATTCCAAGAATTTCACCTGGATAAAGATCAAAGCTGACATTTTTGACCCGCGGGCCGGCCATCAGATTTCGAACGGATAGTACGGGCTCAGTTTTTGGGACAAAGTCACGGCGCACAGGATAAATGTCCGCGAGCTCCCGACCAACCATGAGCGATACAAGTCTGTCACGGTCCGTGTCCGCGGTTGCCACCGTCGCCACATGCCGACCATCCTTTAGAACTGTGATCCGGTCTGAGAGGCGGAAGATTTCTTCGAGGCGATGGGAGATATAAACTATGCCTACACCTTCATTGCGAAGTCGTTCAACCCGCTCAAACAGGAGATCCGCTTCTCGTCCGGAAATAACAGCAGTGGGTTCGTCAAGAACCAGAAGACGAGCATCAGCGGAAAGAGCCTTTGCAATCTCCACCATCTGCTGGTCAGCAACACTGAGTTCCCTGATCCGTGTGCGAGGATCGATGTGATGTCCAAGACGATCGAGTAAAGCACCTGCCTTCTCGGTCATTAGCGAGATATCCAGAAGCCCCAAGCGGTTTCTTGGTGGGTTCGTAAGGAAGATGTTTTCTGCTACTGTTCTGTCGGGAAACAGCATGAGCTCCTGATGAATAACATGAATACCCGCGCTGATCGCATCGCCTGGGGTACGCCAGTAGCGTTCTTCCCCATCCAATAAAATTGTACCCGCATCAGGACGGTAGATCCCGGAGAGGACCTTCATGAGGGTCGATTTGCCAGCCCCGTTTTCACCGACAAGCGCGTGAACCTCACCACCTCGTACGGTAAAATCGACACCATCGAGCGAACGGACCCCGGGAAACCCTTTTTCGATCTTTTTCAGTTCTAGAAGCATTCGTCTATATCACTCCCCAATACATTGACGCCACCCGCATGCGGGTGGCGTCAGCCAATCCGATGCTGGCCTATTAGTTTGGAAGATCTGCCTTGAAGGTTTTTGGATCGTAATCGGGGCCCATCCCATGACCCATGATGAAGTCATCTGGCTTGTCCATTGCGACATAATCCTTGAGAGGGACGTCAGCCTTCACAGATGCCGTCTCATCGCCTTCCGAGACAACAATCTGGAAATTCACATCAACCTGTTTCGGGACTGATGCACCCTTGAGGACGTCAATGGCAACATCGACGGCTTTGATGCCCATTGATGGTGTATAATCCGCGCCGCAGAATGGGAATTTGTTGTTCACTGCCAACTTATACATTCCGTTCATGTCGCCGCCAGTATGCAACGGAATTTCCTCTGGCTTGTAACCCGCATTGAGAAACGCTTCAACCGAACCCGAAGCCTGAAGGCCGCTATCAGACCAGACACCCTGGATTTCTTTGCCAAAGCGCTGGATCATTGCTGACATGATCTGCTTGCCATTGGCAGGGCTCCAGCCCGAGTATTGGGTATCCAGGATCTCAATTTCGGGAAACTGCGCGAAGACTTCTTTTGCGGCGGCCAGGCGCGCTTCAGCTGGGCTTGAACCTGCAAGACCGGGTAGAAGGACGATTTTACCCTTGCCGCCGAGTTTCTCGGCAACCCAGCTTGCGCAGCTGCGTGCCAGCGCCGCATCAGAAGCTGTTACGAAGGAAACGAAATTCTCGCTGTCTTCAACGCGACGCGCGACTGTGACAACGGGAATGCCCTGCCGCATAACGCGACCAAGAATAGGATTCAGCGCATCGGCTGTTGCGGGATTTACAATCAGCAGGTCAATTCCCTGGTTCATAAGATCCTGAATATCGGAAATCTGCTTCGCCGGATCCGAATTGGCATCCGTCATAATAAATTTCTTAACAACGTCCTTATGCTGGCCAATCTGATGTTGTACACCCTGAGAAAATGTTACCAGCCAAAGGTCCGACTGCGAAGCATTAGAAAAGCCGATCGTATAGGGTCCCTCTTTTTTGTAGGGAGTGGTGTCTACCATGTCGGTTGTTCCCGGGTTCCAGAGGAACGTGCGCGGGAGGCCTTTATATTCAGCAAGCGCCGGGCTGGCTATGGCGGCGACGGTGAGTGCAAGTGCAGATGCGATAAGTGAGATGCGTGTGCTCATTCTGGTCATCTTGTTCCCCTGGATGAAATCTGAAAAGTCTTACCGCTTTCCCCTGCCTTGGCACGACTTCGCTGCCTGCAAATAAGAGACGCGATATGAAGCACTAACTGCTTCCACTTGCGGATTTTGAAGCGTTTATCAGGCAAGCTGCACTAGGATATTGTGAAAAAATCGGTTAGATGGCCAACTATGCTTGCACATCGCCGTGTGTAGCACTTTACGCTGATGGTATATAAAAAAGCTGCCACACCCAAGTATTCAAGGGTGGGCAGCGGATCGTCGCACCAATTCGTCAACGCTTGACTGGCTAATTGCTGTTTTTGATAAAGTCGGCTACGCGTTCTCCAATCATAATACAAACCGCGTTTGGATTTCCGGAAATCAATGTTGGCATGACCGATGCATCTGCAACACGAAGGCCGTCAATTCCATGCACTTTTAGCTTTGAATCTACGACAGCGTACTCATCGTGGCCCATTCGACATGTTCCGGACGGATGCAGCGCGGCATGAGCATCCTTCTGACAGAAGGCCCGGATGTCGTCGCGTGTGCTAATCTTTGACGGCGGTGTATGGCGTGTTTGAAGAAATTTGGCGATCGCTGGCTGCGCCATTATATCAAGAACGTTCATCGTTCCGTCGGTAATTGCTTCGAGGTCATAGGGATCCGAAAAATAACGCGGCGCCACGCGTGGGTTAGCCAACGGGTCATTACTCCTCAAAGTCACTTCGCCCCTCGAACGTGGACGTATCTGGCCCAGATTGACTGTACATCCATTGCCCCCTGGAACGGCATCGACGCCCTCTTCAATTCCGGCTCCGACAACCATAAAATACTGGATGTCCGGAATTTTTTCAGCACGATCACCCCACCAGAAGGCTCCACCCTCAATCAGGTTGGAGGATGCAGGACCGCCGCCGAAAAGCGCGTAATTGAGCCCGGCTGCGGCTTTCCAGTGCAGTTTCTTGTACTTGTCATAGCTGTGAGGGCCATTGAGCTGGTACACAAGTGATATTTCGATATGATCCTGCAAGTTCTGACCGACGCCAGGAAGGTTCTTCTTCACAACTATATCATGACGCTCAAGCTCCTGTTCCGGACCAATGCCGGAGAGCATCAGCAATTTAGGCGTTGCGATAGCACCCGCGCTTACTATCACTTCTCGCTGCGCATGAATCAGGGTCCGGTTGTTGCCATCAAGACATTCGACACCGATCGCACGACCGCGCTCGACCAACACCCGGGTGACGGTGCATCCCGTAACAATGTGGAGATTTTTGCGCTTACGGGCAGGCTTTATATAGGCAACAGCTGCTGAACTTCGGCGTCCATTTTGCGCCGTGATTTGGTAGAGACCACAACCCTTCTGGTCGCCCGAATTGAAGTCCGGATTATAAGGAAGTCCCGCCTGTTGACAGGCCTGCAACCACGCTCTCGTGAGCGGATGAATATGGTCGATATCTGAGACGCCTAGTGGGCCATCTGTGCCATGAACGGCATCGGCAAATCGATTGTTGTTCTCAGCCTTTCTGAAGAAGGGCAGAACGTCTTCATAGCCCCAGCCAACAGCACCTGCGGCAACCCACTGCTCATAATCCTGCGGATTTCCCCGTATGTAGATCATTGCGTTAACAGAGCTGCCCCCCCCGAGCACGCGGGCCTGTACCATCGTCGGCGATGTGTCCCGCGTCTGTTGTTGCGTCGACTCCCATTCCATCCGCTTGAGCAACGGTCCCTGCGCGGTCTTATAGTAGGCACCGGGTATGTGAATGTAGGGGCTTGTGTCAGCGGGCCCTTCTTCCAGCAGGAGGACATCGACATTCGGGTCTTCCGAAAGACGGGAGGCAACGACGCATCCCGTCGAACCGCCACCGACCACAATATAATCATAAGTCTTATCTTTTACAGATGACGGACGGATGCCCCATCGTGCCGATCCGAGTTCAAATAGCCGCATGCTACCTCCCGATGATTGCCGCACCCGCTTTTATCGCCAGAGCAGAAACCGTCAAAGCGGGGTTCACGGCTGCAGATGTCGGCAGAATTGAAGCGTCGGTAATGTATAGATTGCCGATATCGTGGCTGCGACAGTTCAGATCGACAACCGAAGTTTGCGGGTTGTCACCCAATCGAGCCGTACCACACTGATGCGAAGTCGTTTTGCGCCCAAAAGTGTGGGTCAGCACAACAGGGAAACCGGCCTTTCGCATGACCTGTTTTGTTTTCTTTATCAGCGCCTCATGCGCACGCATATTTGAGCGGATCCAGTTCACGACGATGTGGTCATCTTTTACCATCACTCGGCTCTCCGGGTTGGGAAGGTCCTCACTGGTAAGAAACCAGCCATAGGCCTGGCGCGCGATCAGATTTATTAACCAGGAAGGTGCGGGCACGGGGAAATTTGCACGGAGAATATTGCCAGTAATATGGCCCAGAAGCTGAACATTCCCCAGCGGCGCACCGTACTCATTGTCTGCATTATAGAAGTCGTTGAAGCCAATTGTCTTTTGATAAACCGAAGCATTTTTTCTGAAGTCAAGAACCAGCATGGCCGTTGTGTTGTGATTCATAAAATTGCGTCCGAGTTGATCGGAGCTGTTTGCCAGCCCGGTCGGATGATGTGCGTTTGCAGAACGAAGCAGCAGTGCTGCCGTTTGAACCGCACCAGCGGCAGCCGCAAACCTGTCCGCAGTTATGCGATGCTGCCTTCCGTCCTTCTGGTACAAAGCACTAACAATTCTGGTTCCGGCTTCGTCAGTGTCAAGACGCAGAACCTGCGCGTTTGTTATGAGTTCGACATTGGGAAATTCAAGTGCTCGCGCCAGGGGGCCGATTTCAGCATCGACTTTCCCCAGGCCCGTATTGGGAAACGCATCCCAACCCGTTGGCGCACGCTTGAGCCACTCCTCAATATCAACTGCCAGAGGCAGACTTGCAGGATGAATGCCGGCCTTCTTCAGCCGGTTGCGAACCGCAGCGATTGAAGCTTCGTCCGGGACGGGCGGATAGGCATAGGGGGCAGCGTGTTCGGGTTCTGTCGGGTCCTGGTCGACGCTGCCCCGAACTCTAAAGAACTGTTCCGCTTTGTCGTACCAGGGAGCAAGATCCTCGTAGCGCATTGGCCAGCCCGGCGAACTTCCTTCCAGATGAGGGCGAGCATCAAAATCCTCTTTTCGATAGCGATACATAACCGCACCGAAAAATTTCGAATTTCCACCTACATAGTAGTAGTTGTTCGCAAGGAAACTTTGTCCGTCTGTCCCGAGCCATTCTTCATTGGAGCGATAATGACCGTGCTGGAAAATCGCGACATCGTCACGCGCTTCTTTACTATCGGTCAGGTGATGACCACGTTCCAGAATTACAATTCTCCGGCCGGAGGGAGCAAGACTGGCGGCGAGTGATGCCCCGCCAACGCCGGAACCTATAATGACTACGTCCGCATCCTGTGCCATGACTTTCCTCAATCAATCCGTGCTTCGGTATCAGCGTCAAACAGGACAACTTTGGTAGCATCTATACTGAGATGAGCCTCCTGTCCCGCACTCACCAGATTCGGTGCAAGTCGGGCCGTTACCTCGACACCACCCAAGTGGAAAACGACGAGAGTGTCGGGTCCCGTTGGTTCAACAACATCGACATCGACGTTAAGCGCGTGCTGGCTCGCTGCAGACACAGAAAAATTTTCTGGTCGAATACCAACTAGGAGTTTCTTTCCGTGGTATTTGTGTTTTGCTGCAGGCGATAGCGTGATGCCGGTAATACGCCCTTGGGTTTTCCCCGGTATCTCGACAAGCGCTCCGGTTTCTTCACCGCGCACGTCAAGAACACCAGGTATGATATTCATTGCCGGTGAACCAACAAAACGCGCTACATAGACATTTGCGGGGCGGTCATAGACCTTTTGTGGCTCATCAAGATGCTGGACGATTCCATCTTTCATGACTGCTACACGGGTTGCCAGTGTCATTGCTTCAATCTGGTCGTGCGTAACATAGACAATCGTCGTACCAAGCCGGGCATGCAGACGCTTGATCTCTGTTCGCATATCCACGCGCAGTTTTGCATCAAGGTTAGAAAGAGGCTCGTCAAAAAGGAACAGTTTTGGCTGTCGGACGATAGCACGCCCCATAGCGACACGTTGCCTCTGACCGCCCGAGAGTTGCGATGGCTTTCGATCCAGAAGATGAGTTATCTGTAAAAGATCAGCTGCTTTCTGAACTGCTTCATCACGTTCCTGTGCTGAAATCCTTCGGATTTTCATACCGAACTCAATGTTCTGGCGAACCGTCATGGTTGGATAAAGAGCATAGGATTGAAACACCATGGCAATGTCTCGATCTTTCGGCGAGAGATCGTTGACGACCTTATCAGCGATGCGGATTTCTCCGGCCGTGATCTCTTCCAGTCCTGCGATCATATTCAAAAGCGTAGACTTACCGCAACCCGAAGGGCCTAACAGTACGAGAAAGTCACCCGTACCGATAGAGATAGAGACTTCCTTCAGAACTTCGAGTTCTCCATACGCCTTGCGTACGCGATCGATTTCAAGAGTAGACATGATATCAGCCTTTCACAGCACCAGCCGTCAGGCCACGCACGAAATAGCGCCCAGCGACTACATAAACGAACAAAGTAGGGATAGCCGCGATCATTGCCGCTGCCATGTCGACATTGTATTGTTTCCGGCCAGTTGTGACATTGACGATGTTGTTAAGTGCGACCGTCACCGGGCTGTTTGAGCCAGCAGTGAACGAAACGCCGAACAGAAAGTCATTCCATATCTGCGTGAACTGCCAAATGCAGGAAACAACGATAATGGGAATGGACGTTGGCAGAATGACGCTCCAGAAAATGCGGAAGAAGCCCGCACCGTCGACCATGGCGGCTTTTGTGAGTTCATCCGGAAGCGTAACGAAGTAATTGCGGAAAAACAGCGTCGTGAAGGAAATGCCGTAGGCAACGTGAACGAAAATCAGTCCAGGAATAGTGCCGGCAAGCCCCATAACACCGAGCATTCTTGCCATCGGGATGAGGATCGCCTGATAGGGCAGAAAGCAACCAAACAACAACAATCCAAAAACCAGGTTGGCTCCTCTGAACTTCCATTTGGTCAGGATGTAACCATTCAACGCCCCAATTCCTGTCGAAAGGATTACGGCTGGAATGACCATAAGTAACGAATTCAGGAAATATGGCTTCAGCCCGGTACACTCGGTTCCAATACAGGCTTGCGACCATGCTGAACGCCAGGCATCGAGGGTAAAGGACTGAGGAACGCCAATGAATGACCCGCTGTAAATCTCATCGAGGGGCTTCAGCGAGGTCACAACCATCACCCAGAGCGGCATAAGATAAACCAGGGCAACCAGAAAAAGTCCGGAATAAAGGACCAGCCGACCGATTTTCAAAGACTGGGCCTGCGATCTTGCTTCAGCCATTTTTCCGCTCCCGCAATTCGGAGTAAAGATAAGGAACAATGATTGCAGTAACGGTCATCAGCATCATCACTGCGCTCGCTGCACCCACACCCATTTGATTACGGCGAAAAGTCGCTGAAAACATGAAAGTTGAGGGCAGTTCAGTTGCCGAACCAGGTCCCCCGTTCGTGAGCGCAAGCACAAGATCAAAGCTCTTGATCGCAATATAGCTGAGAAGCACTATCACACTTAGCATAGCCGGTCGCAGCATAGGTATGATGATCTGCCGGTAGATCAGCGGCAGAGTGGCACCTTCTATTTGGGCTGCCTTTATAACGGAGTTATCTATGCCACGCAGCCCCGCCAGGAAAATTGCCATAGCAAAACCGGAGGATTGCCAAACCCCAGCAATAACCACCGTGTAGATTGCCATTTTCGGGTCGGTTATCCAGTCAAAGCGAAACGATGTCCATCCGAGGTCGGTTACAACCTTCTGGATGCCAAGGCCTGGGTTCATAATCCATTTCCATGCAGTCCCGGTGACGATGAACGATAAGGCCATCGGATAGAGGTAAATGGCGCGTAAAGCACCTTCCGCGCGGATGTTCTGGTCAAGCAGGATGGCTAAAAGAAGCCCCAGTCCCGTTGAAAGAACCAAAAAAAGTGCGGAAAAAATAAACAGGTTCGCGACTGCGGTATGCCATCGTGGCGTAGACCAAAGTCTGAAATACTGTTCCAGTCCTACAAAATCATAGATGGGTACAAATTTTGAAGAGGTTACAGATATTAGGCCCGTCCACAAAATGAACAGGTAAACGGTAACGATGACAACAAGCAGGCTGGGGGCGACGACGAGGCGCGGGAGCCAGTCTGCGAGGCGTGTCTTAGCGCGCGTGGAGGCACTCATGGTTCAGCTCCATGACAATTCAGGGAAGACCGGACGATAGCGCCCGGCCCTTTGTTGTCGAAAGTAGGGTCAGCGGGCGTTATCGATGCCGGAAACCAGAGATTTCACCGCGTCTTCGGAACTCTTATTTCCGACAAAGAAGTCAGAGACGACGTCGCTGAAGACGGCGGCAAATTCGGGTTTAGCCGCGAAACCGTGGGTTAAAGCGCCTTGCATGCTGCCTTTTTCGATCGCAGTTGCACGTTCCGTGAACCCGGTTTTGGCGCAGTCGTCAAATTCATCGACTGACACATCCACGCGCGCAGGAATTGCGCCCTTGATCAGATTAAAATCCTTCTGGATTTTCGGATCCATGATCGTCTCTGCGAGTGCGACCTGAGCCTTCTGCACGTTTTCGTCCTTAACTGTGAACATGCCGAAACTGTCGATAATGTACTGGAAAGACGTAACAGGGGCTGGCGTCGCGAAGCAGAGAAAGTCCTGCCCGGGCTTGAGACCTTTGGCCAAAAATTCACCTTTAGCCCAGTCACCCATAAATTGCATGCCGGCTTTGCCGTCTGTAACCATCCCAGTCGCAACCGCCCAGTCGCGCCCCACAAAGTTATCATCGACCAGGCCACGGACTTCACGCAGGGTATCAAAGACCTTGATCATTTCCGGGCTACCAAGCGTAACAGGGTCGAGCTCGATTGCAGCCTTCTGATAGAACTCCGGTCCGTTAAGATCGGTCAGCAAAGCGTCAAAGATAATGCCGATCTGCCAGGGCTCGTCACCCATCGCAATCGGGACAATGCCCTTCTCTTTGAGCTTCTTTCCCGTTTCGATCAGTTCGGCCCAAGTTTTTGGAACACTCAGGCCTGCATCATCAAAAACTTTCTTATTAGCCCATACCCAGTTCTGACGATGCATATTGATCGGAGCTGCAATGAAAGCGTCTCCGGAGGTAACGAACGGGAGAAGCTGTGGTGGAAGCGCCTCCCTCCAGCCACCTGCTGCGGCCTGCTCGTTGAGATCTCTCACGACTCCCTGCTCAGCCCACTGAACGCCCTCCCAGCCGAGAAACTGCATTGCTCCAGGCGGGTCCCCTGCGGTGAGGCGGGAACGAAGAGCCTGTTGCGCATTTGCGCCACTCATGCCACCAACTGCTGAATCCTTCCATTTGTAACCCTTTGTTTCGAGATCCTTCCGGATAACGTTCAGGGCATCAACTTCACTTTCTGAGACCCAGTGATGAAGGACTTCAATAGTACCTTCTGCATGTGCTGTACCTGGCAACAGCATGGCGGCCGCAATCACGGCCGGAATTATCTTAGACATTCTATAATCCTCTCTGGTTGGTTTAACGCGGGCTCTTACCGAACTCTTGCGCGAAGCTTTTAGATGGGATCCGCCGCCATCGCGTATCCGACATTTTTCCCGCCATAACGGCGGACACGAATATTGGCCTGCTCGGCATGGCCCGCGAACCCCTCCATCAGGCACAGACGCGATCCATAGGAACCGATTTTAGCCGAAGCCTCGTCAGTCAGGACCTTCTGATAGGTGCAGGTTTTCAGGAACTTTCCGACCCATAGGCCGCCAGTGTAGCGCGCGGCCTTATTGGTAGGCAGCGTATGGTTGGTGCCAATCACCTTGTCACCAAATGCCACATTAGTGCGCGCGCCGAGGAAAAGCGCACCGTAGTTTTTCATATTGTTCAGGAAGTAATCCGGATCGGCAGTCATAACCTGAACATGTTCCGACGCAACGCGATCGGCCTCAGATACCATTTCATCAATGGTATCGCAGAGAATGATTTCGCCATAATCTTCCCATGCTTTCGCAGCAATGGCGGCGGTTGGGAGGATACCAAGAAGGCGGTCAATCTCTGAAAGAGTATCACGAGCGAGCTTTTCTGAATTGGTAATCAGCACAGCCGGCGAGTTTACGCCATGCTCTGCCTGTCCAAGCAGATCGGTTGCAACGATCTCGCCGTCCACGGTATCATCAGCGATGACCAGTGTTTCTGTTGGTCCAGCAAAAAGATCAATGCCTACACGACCAAACAAGAGACGTTTTGCTTCAGCAACATAAGCGTTGCCAGGACCCGCCAGCATGTCGACCGGGTCGATGCTTTCGGTACCATAAGCCATTGCGGCGATTGCCTGAACACCGCCAAGCGTGTAGATTTCATCAGCACCGGCAAGTGCTTGAGCAGCAACAATCTTTTCAGCGATTTTACCCTGGAAAGGTGGCGCGCATGTAATGACGCGATCACAGCCAGCGACGCGCGCCGTCAGAACAGTCATATGGGCTGAGGCGAGCAGGGGATATTTTCCGCCCGGGACATAACAGCCAACATTCGCGATGGGTACGTTTTTGTGACCGAGGATAACACCCGGGATTGTCTCAACCTCAATATCCTGAAGAGCGCTTTTCTGCACCTCTGCAAAATTGCGGATTTGATCCTGCGCAAAGTCCAGGTCCTCGCGCTCCTGGGACGTCAGCGAATTGATACACTGCTCGATTTCAGCTTTTGTCAGGCGATAGTTCTCGCGATCGAATTTGTCGAACTGGACAGATAGTTCGCGGACAGCGCGGTCGCCACCCTTTTCCACTTTGGCAAGTAGTTCTTCGACGGCGCGGGTGACCGAAGCATCGTTGGCGCCGATGAGCGTGGTATTTGCGGCTTTGATGTGCCTGATCATGACAATAGCTCTTCATTTGCGGGCGCGCGCAGCGCCGCATTGGAAAGGATAAAGGAGGAAAAGTGGCGCGCTCTGCGCGCCACTACAAATTAGAGATGCTGTTCGCGAACTCGCATTTCTGCGTAGGCGGCCTGTTCTTTTTCATAATATGCAGGCGATGGGAAATCCCACCAGCCAGTCGCAAATGGACCAGCAGCGTCGCGAGATACAATGACTTCAACCAGTGCAGGCCCGCCACATTCCAATGCAGCTTTCAAGCTGATCTCAAGATCTTCGTCTTTCTCGACTTTCCATGCCTGAAGGCCAAAGGCTCGTGCCGAAGCAGCAATATCAGCGGAATACGGTGCGCCGTTGCCAGCATGGTGATTAAATTCAGAAGCGATATGGCGTCCGGTAAACTTACGCTGCCCGCCGCGGATCGACATGTAGCCCTGGTTATTGAGAACGAGGAATACAACATTAATCCCATTCATTACTGCGGTGCCCATTTCTGGCAGGGACATCATGAAGTCACCATCGCCGACGATTGCGACAACCTGGCGGTCAGGACATGCAAGTTTTGCACCCATCGCTGCCGGAACAGCCCAACCCATAGGCGAATAAGAACCAGATGTCAGATGGGTGCGCGGCTCGAACACAGTAAAACTCTGCTTAACTGAGCCTTGCGTGTTACCTGATCCAGCAACAACAATACCGTTGCGGTCAAGCACTTTTCGAAGAGCAACAATCGGGCGCTGCGAAGTAAACGGTGTTTCACGACTGTTTTCACGCGGTTCAACTTTGGCACGCCATTCAGCTTTTGATTTCTGAACATCGCTTTGGAAGGGTTCGGTGCGCGCAAGCGCCTCCCGGGAGGCTTCATCGGTGATAAGTGCCAGGATAGCGCCGAGCGTGACTTTGGCATCTGCAACGATACCGACTTCGGTCTCGTAATTCTTGCCGATCTCGCGAGGGTCCAGATCGATGTGGATCAGCTTTGCTGATGGAATCGAGAACGATACGCCCTTCGCATAGGATGAAGCCGACCAATCGGTGAAACGACAGCCGACGGAAACAACAACGTCAGCCGATGCGGTAATTTCGTTGCCGCATGTAGTGCCAGTCTGACCAACAGCGCCGATGAACTGTTCATGATCTTCCGAAATCGCGCCCTTACCGTTCCAGGTGATGGAGACTGCAGCACCAACTTTTTCGGCGAGGCGGGTCAGTTCTTCGGATGCGTTCGCGGTTATCGCACCGCCACCGGCAACAATAACCGGGCGCTTTGCGCTTAGCAGCACTTTCACGGCAGCGTCGATTGCTTTTGGATCCGGGTAAGCAACGCCGATTGGAAGACGCTTTTCGAGCGGGTGAATAGTGACATCAGCAGCTTCAACCTGTACATCCATCGGCACTTCGACGTGGACAGGACCTGGGCGACCGGTCATCAGCTCACTGAAGGCGCGGTGCATAATGCTGGGAAGCACCTCGACCGAATTGGCTTGCCATGCACGCTTTGTTACCTGTTCTGTAATGCGGGCAAATGCGTTGTCCTGCTGACGTTCGAGTTCCTGCATGGTTCCATGACCATGCATATAGGTCTGAGGCGAGCCGGAGACATAAAAGACTGAGGTCGAATCTGTATAAGCGGTCGCAAGCCCAATAATCGTATTTGCAGCACCAGGCCCAACAGACGTTGAGCATGCCATCGGTTTTCCAGAAGCACGGTAATAACCGTCGGCCATATGGACCGCACTTTGTTCATGCATGACCTGGATAAACGGAATTTGTGAACCTTCTTCAAGAAAGGCATCAAAAAGTGCCCAGATGCCATGGCCTGGGACGCCGGCTACATACTCGATACCGTAATCTTTCAAGGCCTTTGCTACAACCTGGCCGCCGGTGAGTTTCATAATTCGACCCTCTTAGTAATCGTTATAATTCAATGACGCTGAGGGTTATGCAATTTTATCCCTCCCGTGACGATCCCATTGTTGGCCGTACTGTGATGAGCGGCAACTTCGCAGGAATAGGATGGTTGGCGCGGAATGACGCACACAACGCGTCGTATCGGTTCGGAATACTTCCCCGCTAATCGGATTTCCAGCCTTTTTTTGTTTACTTGCTGAGTCTGGAGAATTTCTTACATTCATATGCTGGCAAAATTCTCATATGGGTAAATGGTGCCAGGTAGGCGCGGAACGGCGTTTTTATTGCGTCACAATGCGCCGCAATAAACTTCTTCGCGCAATTTTAAGGCGGTTCGCTGTATGGCTTGCTATTTCAAGGAAATTATAGCCTGAAATGGGAGGCCTGGATTTTGACAAACGAGACAAGAAAGCTCGCTTTTGCGGATGACTTCATCAGCGCTGTACTGGTTGAGAATGTGGTAGACTATAAGGTCACCGATGGTGTCGTTATTAATCTGAGCGGAACTCCGATGGTAACAGGCAGCGAGCATCCGGCGATTGTTCCTGCCTGGAAGTCCACAATGCTGGTTGGGGGAGTTATCAGGTCAGCTGAGCGCGCAGCCATTATTAAAGTCGTACAACCGACGAACCTCGGCGGTTGTGGTTTTCGTGGATGGGACTGGCTCGGAAACAGGATACGCAGCTTTCCGCGCGACACACCGCTTTATATTTCGCCACAGGACGAAATCGGTACCGTTACACTCGACCCAAAAGTCTTCACCAATGAGCGGCAGTCAGCCGAGAAGCCGCAGACATTCACACTGAAACTGAATCTCTGGTGGTCGCCTGGCGATACAGACTGCTTCATTCACAACGAGCACCCTTTTCTGGAAACACATACTCAGATCCACGGAATTGGTAGGATGCAGAAGTTTACCGAGCGGGATCACACGACTCTATATGAGGATGTTGTCATGCCAGTTGGCTATTCTCACGATCCATTCTGCCGCGTTACCGGGGATAACGAGTGGACATATCCTTGGCATCGGTATTATGCCAATTCTGACAGCGTCTGGCTCGCTGTTGAGCTACACCCATAAGGCCTCCCAGGCAACTGCGGGCGGCGGACAGGCCGCCGCCCACCCAATTGGCGTTAACTCATCTGTATCATATCGGAGCCATCACCCAAATATTGCAGTGCCTCGCGTGGTATTGAGGGGTCGTTACGATCCATAACAGTCAAATCATCAAGATGCTCGCGTTTTAGAAGCCCTGGACCGCGGTAGTGGAGTGCCACTTTGGTCGAATATGGCTGCCGGAATACGGTGGCGGCGATCCCACTAGAGATTCCGAACATGAATTTTTTGGAGTTTCTTTTGACCTGCGCATAAACCCCAAAAGTTAGCTCATTTGACTGAATACCTTCGAAATCAGCCGTGAATAACCGATCGGCGACGGGAATACAGAAGCCGTAATATTTGAATATATACTCTATCTTGCGCGGGTCATCGAAGCTGGGAAATCGCTCAACGTAATAATGTTGCAGGAACTCTTTGTTCCGATAAATGCAGAACGCCGATCGTAGAACGAAACCTTTATAAATGGAGGAGAACTGATACCGGTCGTAGACTCCCACAATATCATTGTGATCTGAATTACTCTCTACAATCAGATTGGAAACGAACCGCGAAAATTCGGGAAGTTGACGCGCGGTCGCCATTGCATGGAAGAAATTCCCATCTACTAGGGTCCTGAATTCGTCAGGATCGGCGAAGAGAATAGGAACACTCAGACCAAAATAATTTGCAATAATGCGCAGGTTGGTCGCTGACGGTGCGTGGGTACCTGACAGATACTTGTTGAATTGCTGACGATTGACATTGAGCTTTCGGCAAACGGCTGCCACCGAACCGTGGCGATCGCACAATGTCCTGAGATTTGATGCTAGGACAGCCTTGTCACCACCGATATAATCCAAGTTTGCCTCCTCTGCCGCATGAAGCGATATGACGCCAATCTTACGTCACAATGAGATAGATATCAATGGTGTGCGAACTTGTCTGTCATCATTGAGCCGTTCAGTTTCAGAGAAAAGAAGGGTATCAGTCGTGCATGTGACGGATAAGACAGGATGGGCTGTGATGGGCACAGGCACCATCGCAACTGAGTATATGGTGTCTGCGATCCGGACGCTTGGTCACCAGCCACGCTGGGTGGTCAGTCGCGACAAACAATATGCGCAGTTCTTCTCCGAGGATACAGGAATTGATCATACTGCAACGAGCGCCCGGCGCGCACTCAGCGATCCGGAGGTTGCGTTCGCATATGTCAGCGCGGCCCGCGACAGGAGGCGTCATTATGTCATGGCGGCTTCGGCAGCACGAAAACACATTCTTTGTGACGGCCCGATTGCCAGTACGAGCAAGGGTGCAGCCGAACTGGTTGCCACATGTCTGCAATCGGGCATCTCACTTGTGGTAAATCAACCCCATCGTGCATCTTCTATTCATCAGACGATGCACCGTCTGGTACGCGAAGGAGAAATAGGAATCCTGCGTGCAATCCAGATCGTTCGGGGTGCGCCTTTCCATGCCCCTGCCAATCGCAGAATGACCGAGGAAAGGCGTCCGGGCGACATGCTTCTTGACATCACAGTCAACGATGTTGATCTGGCACGGTTTCTCACTGGAAAAGAACCCGAACAAGTCGTGGCGTTACCGATTGAAGCAAGCGCCAGCACGGATCAAAACTGCTACGCCATCCACATGTCAGACGGCGTAATATTTCAGGCATTTGAGAGTTTCGAAATTGCGGAAATCGAAAGCTTAGTGATTTTGATGGGGGATCACGGGTCGCTAACCGCGCATGGTACCCTAAACAGCAAAGGCCCTGCTACTTTGATACGAAGGGTTGGGAACCGAAATGAACTCACACCGGTGCGCGAGGGCGACCCTTATCATTCAACGGTTGAACAGTTTGTGGACGCAATCGGCGGAAATTTTGATTGGCTTTGTTCCGGGGAAGACAACGTTGCAGCCTTACGCACGGTAGAAGCCATCGCTGAGGCCAATCGAAAACATCGCAAGGTCTATCTTTGAGCAGCAGATGAAAACGGAAAAATATGACCAGTAAAACGGATAAGCTGATCTTTCACTCGCTGGCTTCCAAATGTCCGCTTGGTACGGATATCGATGTCGCCAGAAAACTGGGTTTTGACGGCCTTGAAACATCAGGGCCAAAAATCGAATCATATCTGTCGGCCGGGTTCACTGCGCACGAACTGCGAGCTAAGGCAGACGGCCTCATGATGCCCGGTATCGGCTTTCTCATTGATTTGGAACGCCAGGGAGATGACAGGGCAATAATGCTGGAAGAGGCCCACAGACTTTGTGAACTTGCAGCAGTGGCTGGCGCAAAGGGCATTGAAGTAATCACCGGTCCGCTTGAACTTCGCGCTTATGAGAAAGGAAGTGAAAAGCTATACCCCCACATCTATCGCGGGTTGCTCGATCGCTCATTCAGTGAGCAGCTGACAATGACAGCCGAAAATCTTCGTCTTGTCGCCGATATGGCTGCAGACTTTGGTCTCATCGTCTATCTTGAAGGTTTGTCATGGACGCCGTTAAAGACCATCGAGAGTCAGGTCCGCGTTCTTGAGCTCTGTGACCGCAGCAATACCGGGCTTGTTATCGATTTCTGGCATTGCTACACAGCCGGTCAGACGCTCGATCAGGTCGCAGCATTAGACTCAAATTTGATTTATGGGGTCCACGTTTGCGATTCCTTGCCTTTTGATGGGGGGGTGCCAGATGAGAAGAAGTTGCGTAACGTCAGTACGGGAGCCGGTATACTTCCGCTCGACGAATGGGTCGACGCCGTGAGAGCGACTGGCTTTAAAGGCTGGTGGAGCTGTGAACTTTTTTGCGAACGCGATCATTATGACAGTGTTTATGACGTGGCCCGCAATCTGAAGTCAATGCTCGAAAACCTGATCCGAAAATAACTGCAAAAGCGTCTCCCGACGCCACTCGAATGAAAATAGCAAATGACACCACTCTCACGCCTTAGATTACGATGCAGCCTTTATTTTACCGGTGGCGGCATCGGAATCGGTGCGTGGGCCGCCAGCCTTCCACTTATTTCACTGCATATGGGACTCGATAAAGGCGAACTCGGTCTTATACTTTTGTTTTTTGCAGCAGGCGCAATCGCTCTCATGATTACCACGGGGCGTCTGCTTGATCGAATTGCCGACCCAACACTCCTTAGTTTTCTGGGAAGCATCTTATTCGGCGCGTCAATAGCCTTGGCTTCTTTTGTGCAAAGCACATTCGTTCTGACAGTCTGCGTCTTCATGGCAGGCGCGGGTTTCGGGACATTGGACGTTTCGATGAATACCGAAGCCTCATCAGTAGAAACTGTCGCGAGACGACACTTGATGTCTTCATTTCATGCGCTCTTCAGTCTTGGCAATCTCATCGGAGCTGTCTTTGTGGGGCTCGTAGTGAGCTATGGTGGCACAGTCCTGCATTGTTTGTTCGGCGCCGGAACCCTTGTCTGTGTTGCCTGTGTAACTGCAAGAGGACTGTCTTCAACTGATATCGTGTTGCCGCGTAAGGATAGCGTTTCAGCGGGTCTCGATTCTGTAAGCGACAGTCGTGATCAAAGAGCTATCTTACTCTTGCTCGGAGTTGTGGCGTTCTTTGCATTCCTTGCTGAAGGGGGAATGATGGACTGGACTTCCGTTTACATGGTTAGTCATCTTGCAGCCCCAGAAAACATAGCTGCCTACGGCTTTGCAGTTTTTGCAGCAGCAATGACTTGCGGTCGGTTTCTGGGCGATTCAGTTGTTACCCTTGTCGGACACTATCGCGTTTTATTGCTGGGAAGCATCTTCTGCGCGTTTGCAGTGTTGGGCATATTATCGGCAAGCAATACAACCACCGTCCTGGTTTCGCTGGCCTTCTGCGGGCTGGGGCTTGCAAACATGATACCTGCTGTTTTCGCGTCTGCAGGCAATGCAGGTGGTCGATCCAAAGGGCAAGCAATGGCGACTGTGACGACCATGGGTTACAGTGGACTTTTACTCGGGCCCGCTGTTCTGGGCTTTATTGCGCAGGCTTCCTCATTGTGGGTCAGTTTTATCGTCATCATGGTTGCGTTTATTGCGGTCGGAGTTCTTTCCTATATATGGCACAGATATTCTGCCCATCTAAGAGCCTGTTCTAAAAAGGGTTGAGCGATTTCAGCAGGTTATGATTCAATCGGATTTCTGACATACGATGGAGATCACGATGGCCTGGACTGAAACCGCTCGCCGACAGTATGAACGCCGGAATTCACGTTACGCAAGTGATTTAACAGATGCTGAATGGTCCATCATCGAACCATTCATGCAAGCCCCCAGACGGCTTGGACGTCCTCGAAAGACAGACCTGCGTGAGGTAGTTAACGCACTTCTTTATATAGCTTCTTCGGGTGGTGCGTGGCGGCTTTTGCCGACGGACTTTCCACCGTTTTCCACGGTGCAGAAATACTCTCACGGTGGAGGGATGAAGGCACGTTGCGCGCCCTCAACAACACGCTTGTTATGGCTGCACGCGAGCTGACCGGAAAGGAGTCCAGCCCGACCGCTGGCGTGATCGATAGCCCGTCGGTGAAAACCACCAAAAGTGGCGGAATACGAGGCTTTGATGCGGGGAAGAAGATCAACGGTCGCAAGCGCCACATCGTTGTTGACACACTCGGTTTGATGGTTGGCCTGGTGATCCATTCCGCGGGCATTCAGGACAGAGACGGTGCGCCGGGTGTCTTGAAAACCATTCTCAAACGTTGGCCGTGGTTGCGACATATCTTTGCTGACGGTGGCTACGCAGGACCAAAGCTCAAAGGCAGGCTGGAAAAGGTTGGTAAGTTTACACTGGAAATCGTCAAGCGGTCCGATCACGTTGAAGGTTTCAAATTACTCCCACGCCGATGGGTTGTTGAGCGCACATTTGCATGGCTGGGACGGTGTCGCAGACTGGCTAAAGACTTCGAGAAAACCATCTCTTCCTCCGAAGCGTGGATCTACATCGCAAGTATCCGATCCTCACGAGAAGGATCGCAAGAGCCTGATATCGTTACGTTCATTATGATTCAGGCTCTTAGTGTCAAATAATGCAGATTCATCATTTAGCCTCTCTGTATCGCTGTCTTCCAATTACGATCTCTGCGGAAATTCTGGACTGACACTTCATAAGATTGTTTTTATAAGCCTCAATTGAGCGGCCCCAGCCTGATGTGGAAAAGTTCGCCTGCCACCATATCACGGAGTGCAGTCGTCTTTTTTTCCTAGACACACAGCGCCCTATGCTTTGCTGAAGGCCCCAGCGCTTGGTACAATATTTACTGGCTGTGTTCGGAGGGTGCGGGAGCGGCTGTTTCTCCTCAGAGCTGCAATGTCTGGTCGAAGCCAGTACACAAACCACCCCGTGCGGGCAGGCGATTGGTCTCTGCCACATCAGCCCGGGTTAATGCAGCTGTTGTGATATGTCGGGTGAATTGCGCTTCATTTCTGACAAGAACGCTATCATTCATTTATGCCCTCCGCGCACAAGTGTTTCACCCCCGGTTCGCTTTCGATCAACTCCAAAAACGACTAGGTTACCAACAGATTGCCGATGGTCTACCCAGCCTGCTGCATGCGCCGCGGGCTTTTTATACTTATTTAAAGAAAATTATACTAAGAATGTTTTTTTCGTGTGAAAACAATCCCGAATTCCAACATTCGTCGCATTTGCGGTGATAAAGCACGATCCAAGCTCGTTTCAGCTTCTTTTTATGCGCAGCGGTTCATTTGCTTTATCCAAATGCACTTATATGTGCGTCACATTGCGCCGCTTAAATAGAATATGCGATATTTCAATGACACCAGGCAGCACGTAGCTTCACTGAATAAAAGGAAGACGAACAAAATATAGCTCGTTTCTTCAGAAATAATAATTGTCTAAAATAAGTATGGAGGGGTTCCATGTCTGATCGAATCAGAACAAGTAAAATATCTCGACGGTCTTTTAACAAAATCCTACTCGGTTCTGCTTTCACAACACTCGCCACGCCTGCTGTGGTGAGGAGTCAGGAGCGCAGTATCGTTTACGCCACCTGGGGCGGCACTCAGCAAGAAAGACAACGAATTGCCTTTTTCGATGGATTTGAAAAGGAAACCGGCATTAAAGTTATCGATGTTCCGGGTACTGATCAGGCAAAGCTAACAGCAATGGTCAAAAATGACGCTGTAGAGTGGGATCTTATGGATTCCATTCCGGGTTGGGTGGCCTATGGCGCTAAACATGGCTTTCTCGAAGAAATCGATTACAACGGCATCGACTACAAGAATGTCGCTTCGCACTCGAAGCTGACGCATGGCTTTGGTCTGTCTACTAACGCAAAAGTTCTAGCCTTTAATAAGCAGATGCTGGCCGGTAAGGCACCGACGTCTTTCAGGGACTTCTGGGATCTTGAAGGTTTTGAGACCCGTCGCGCCATGTATGATGGCCCGCGTTATAATCTTGAATCTGCTCTTTATGCGGCCGGAGTGGCAATCGATAGCATATTTCCGATGGATCTCGACCTTGCATTTCAAAGCCTGAGTAAGGTTAAACCGGCTATCAACGTCTGGTTCAAGCAATGGCCACAGGTGCCGACATTGGTCGCTTCGGGTGAAATCGGCATGACGCTGACTGGCAACCAGGAGTTGAGCGTTCTCATGCGCGAAAATCCGGAAGCACCGGTCGACTTTGTATGGGACGGCGGCGTCATCACTACAGACTTTGTGACAATTCCCAAAGGATCAGCGAGGAAGGCGGAAGCACAATTGCTACTGCAGTGGATGGCAGAACCGAACCGGCAGGCAGAATTTTGCAATCTGACAGCAAAAGGCCCAGTCAATCCTGCGGCACTTCCAAAACTGGATCCAGCGATGGAGCGATTTATCCCGACAAAGTATGCCGAAGCTGGCAAGCTGACTGTGGTAGATGGCGACTGGTATGCGGACAACCTTGATGCCGCAAATGAACGCTGGCTGAACTGGAAAATGACCTGACCCCCGCCCGAACACTCTTTGTATCCTGAGCGTCGTGAGAATTTCCCCGGCTCCGGCTTTTACAAGCCCCACGACGCTCTGCTCAACAGACCAATAGGTTAGTACTCATGACTGATATTTCGCAGCCACTCGGCCAGCGAACGCGCGCAACTGTGCGCAGAGCGCACAATACCCGACTGACATCGGTGTTCATGCTCATCGCACCGCTTTTTCTGATCGGTACACTCTTTGCACTTCCGATTGCACTCATCCTGCTGCGCAGCGTTCTGGATCCAACATTCACTCTGGAGAACTATAGTCGTATTCTCAACAATGCTGGCTACATCAATGCCTTTGTCGTCAGCCTAAAAATCGCATTCTGGTCGACGCTGATCAGCCTAGTTCTGAGCTATCCCCTCGCATGGGTCCTGATCAGGTCCAGCCCCCGGGTGCGCAACCTCATGATGATTGTCATTCTGTTGCCATTCTGGACCAATATCCTTATCCGGGTCTACGCGTGGATGGTTGTTCTCCAGAACAGCGGTTTGATTAACACACTACTCGGGCCGAAGCTGGGAATAATCAGCACCCCGGTACCGCTGGTATTCAACTTTACCGGCGTCATGATCGGCATGGTCCACTATCTGGTGCCGATGCATATCCTAGTGCTTTATGGCACAATGCGATCTATCGATCTTCGTTTGCTCAATGCAGCAATTGGCCTGGGAGCAAACCCGCTACGCGCTTTCCTTCATGTCTTTGTTCCTTTGAGCATGACCGGCACGATTGCATCCGCCGTGTTAATCTTTGTAGTGGCACTTGGTTTCTATGTTACACCAGCACTTCTCGGCGGCAGCAACGAAACAACAGTTTCGATGCTTATCGGAACCTTCTTTTCTGACGTAGTGGACTGGGAGTTCGGCTCCGCGCTTTCCGTTGTGTTGCTACTGCTGATCCTGCTCGGTCTGTCTCTCCTTGGCTGGTTGCGCAAGCAGGAACGCGGGAGGGCAGCCTGATGTCAGATCGCAATGGTTCAAAATCTCTCACCGAGTTTCTGTCTCGTCTTAGTTGGCTTCCAACAGCTTATGCGGCGGTTGTGTTAATTTTTCTGGCCTTTCCCCTGGTCGTTGTCGTGCCTGTCGCTTTCAGCGCGTCTTCATTGCTGCAATTTCCGCCTTCTGGCTATTCGCTGCGTTGGTTTGATACGATTTTTTCGGATGGGCGTTGGCTAAGCGCGTTCAATACCAGCCTTTTAATTGGGGTCACCGTCTCGCTGATCAGCACATCCCTGGGGCTTTGCGCAGCAATCCCTCTCACGCGGGCCACGTTCATCGGCAAGAGCTTTGTCAACGGCTTGCTGATGGCACCACTCATGATGCCAATCATCATTGTTGCGATCGCCCTCTACTCTGTTTTTGTCAGGTTGGGAATTAACGGCACTTTTCTCGCCGTGGTTGCAGGGCACACCGTGATCTGTCTGCCTTATTGCATTGTCATTCTGTGCGGAGCCTTGCGCGAAGCGGATGTGCGTCTCGAGCGCGCAGCTATCGGCCTCGGCGCCCATCCGGCGAAAGCTTTCTGCCTCATAACGCTGCCCCTGATCGCACCGTCAATCTTTATCGCAGCATTGTTTGCGTTTCTGCATTCATTCGATGAGGTCGTCATCGCCAACTTCGTCACAGGCCCCAGAACGATGACCCTTCCACGAAAAATCTGGGACAGCATTCAGTTTGACTTCAACCCTACAATCGCTGCTGTTTCAGTCCTTCTGATTGTCATGTCCACTTCGATCCTACTTCTCACGGAGTATCTGCGGCGGCGATTTTCAAGAACACCCACATCTGAATAAGGAGGAAGGACATTGAATATGACCATATTGCCCCAGCGTCGTGAAAACCAGGGAATTGGAGCTGCCGTCCATTTCAAAAATGTCGGAAAGCACTATGGGTCTTTCAAGGCTGTTCAGGACTTTTCACTCGAGATTGAAGCCGGTGAATTCGTCAGCATTCTTGGGCCAAGTGGCTCCGGAAAAACAACAACCCTGATGATGCTTGCCGGATTTGAAAAACCCTCACACGGTGCTATCCACATTAACGGTGAGGACGTGACGGCGTTGCCTCCCCATCAACGAAACATCGGAACTGTCTACCAGAATTATGCGCTCTTCCCTCACCTGACTGTTGCACAAAATATAGCGTTTCCACTAAAGATGCGACAGATTAAGAAATCCGAAATTAATGATCGGGTTGAGGAGGCGCTGGCTCTCGTCCGTCTCGATTCATTCGGTGATCGCTTCCCGGCTCAGCTTAGTGGCGGTCAACAGCAACGTGTGGCAATTGCCCGCGCGCTCGTTTTCAAACCACCCCTCGTCCTGATGGACGAGCCGCTCGGTGCACTGGATAAAAAACTCCGTGAGGAACTGCAGTCCGAGATAAAGCGCATCCAGGCTGTGACGGGCAGCACCATCATCTATGTGACCCACGATCAAGACGAAGCATTGCGGATGTCAGATCGTGTTGTTGTGATGAACGCCGCAAAGATTGCGGATGTCGGCTCTCCTGACGTCGTTTACGACCACCCCAGCACCCGCTTTGTTGCCAGTTTTCTCGGGACCGCGAATTTCTTTGAAGGCAGAGTGGACAGTCAGAGAAACCTGGTTCTGCCATCTGGTCAGCACTTACCACTCGTTCATACGAACGCCGAGGCAGGGTCGGAAGTCGTCGTCGCAGTGCGTCCGGAACGAATCCAGATCGTGACCGCAGCAACGGTAGCTGGTGCAATTCTTCTTCCGGCAATCATCACGAACGTCGCATATCACGGACATTCTCATCTTCTCGAAATCAGGCTGGAGAGCGGCGAGAACATCGTCATAAATCAGCAAAGTACCCGTACAAAAACCACAACTGTTGGCTCGTACATCCTGGCGCAGATTGATCCCTGCGACCTACATGTCGTCGAATCGTAGACCCAGCATCACTCATAGGAACCCGGTTATGAACAGGCAAATGAAACTTGGCCTTACCACATGGAAACACGCTTATCACGTTGCGTCCTGGCGCTTGCCGGAGTCGCCACGTGACGCGATGTGGAACATCCGTCACTTCATCCACAATGCACAGGAAGCAGAACGCGGCTTATTCGATTTCGTCTTTATGGCTGATGTCGCGGGTGCGGAACGAATTGGCGATGACCCGGGCTATCTGATTCAGGCGCAAGGCATAACAAGGCTTGAACCAATGCAGGTACTCGCAGCAATGGCTGTGTCAACGCATCGGATCGGGTTGGTGGGCACTATTTCCACCAGCTACAGTCATCCCTATCATGCGGCCCGCGCTATCGCCACACTCGATCATATCAGCAACGGCCGCGCTGGCTGGAACATCGTTACATCGCACAACCTTGATGAGGCGAAAAATTTTGGACTGTCACGTCCTTTGCCCTCAGATGAGCGCTATCGCCGTTGCAACGAATTTGTGGATGTCGTTCGGGGCCTCTGGGACAGCTGGGAAGATGATGCATACCCCGTCGATCAGGCAGCCGGCATATATGTTGACCGCTCCAAAATGCACTATCTTGAACATGAAGGAGAGTTCTTCAAAGTCAAGGGGCCACTCAACCTGCCTCGTGCTCCGCAAGGGCACCCCATTCTTGTGACGGCAGGGGTATCGGAACAGGGGCACGAACTGGCAGCACGCTGCGCTGACGTGATCTATGCCGGGCATGCACAACTGGATGCAGGCCAGCAATACTATCAGTCCGTCAAGAGCAGATTGGGGAAGCATGGTCGCTCCAACCACCACCTCTCCGTTCTGCCCGGTCTGCTCACTTTTATCGGCGCAACAGAAGAAGAGGCTGCGGCCCGGGCAAAACTTGCGCAGCAGCAAGTCCGGCCCGAAGTAGCACTCGCAATGGTGAGCGAGGATTATGGGGACTTGTCCGCGTACAGCTTGGATAAACCACTCCCCGACGATGCACCCGTGTTCGATCCTGAATGGGGTAACGACCGGCACCGTGGTCCGCAATTTGCGCGCAATATGACTTTTATCCGTCAGGCGCATGCAGAAGGAAAAACCTTAAGGCAAATATGCGAAGCGATTTCCATCGGTGAGGCCTGGAATATTATTCTTGTCGGAACCCCAGGTCAAATAGTCGACCGCATGCAGGAATGGTTTGAAAAGGGCGCGGCGGACGGCTTCAATGTGCAGCCCTCCTATTCCCCAGGAAACCTGACCGCTTTTGTCAATCAGGTCATTCCTGAACTACAGAGACGTGGTCTGTTTCGGACACGTTATGAAGGCGAAACGCTTCGTGATCATCTCGGGCTGCAGCGCCCCGACTTTCCCAAGAAGAATTGATAGCATTCGAAGAGGCACAATTCATGTCAACTACAGCTAGTCATACTTCACAAAAAGACTTCAGTACGCAATTTGCCGATCCTGCCCTGTTTCGACAATCATGGCGCGGTCTCGGCTCAACCGTTACACTTGTTTCAACACAGAATCGTGGCAAACGGTTCACAATGCTCGCTACGGCAGTGAATTCCGTTTCGATGGATCCGCCTTCATTGCTGGTTTGCGTCAACAAGTCTGCCACCGCCCATGTTGAAATAGCCGAGAGAAAGGCTTTTTCCGTTGGACTGCTTAGATCTGACAATCGTGAGCTCTCCAGCAAGATCGGTGCAGCAAAATCAGAAGAACGCTTTGGCTTTGGAACCTGGTCGGATTACGAAGGTAAAATTTCTGACATTCGGGGTATTCCATGGCTCGCGGAGGCTCAGTCGACACTTTTTTGCACGACCGATCAGTCGTTTGACTACGGCACGCATACAATATTCATCGGGCTGGTCAGAATGATCGAAGGCGCAATGCCATATGATCCACTGCTTTACTGCGATGGCAAATACGGCAAAATCGGATGGATGTAATCGACGGAGTTCGGTCACTTACGACCCTTCGGTAAAGTTTGCCCTGCGGTTACTCATATACAGAGACTGCGTCTATCAGCGTCGCCAATTGGCGGATTGCGAAATTACCAATTCTCCAGTGGCGACGCATCCTCATTGTAACCAATCAACTAAAAGGGGTGGCAGATAGTGCGACAATTATTAATTTCCGTTGTCATGCTTGGGATTTTTGGCGCGAACCAGGCGATGGCTGCAGAAAAAAAACTCCAGATAAATGCTGGTGAGCGCGAACTTACAGCCATTCTCAACCTGCCTGATGGTATAAAACGACCCCCGGCTATCCTGTTGCTTCATGGGTTTACCGGGCAAAAGGACGAGTTCCAGATCGCTGGCCACGATGTCGGGCTGTTTGCATACACCGCTGATGAACTGGCCAAACAGGGCTTCGCCAGCCTGCGAATAGATTTTTCCGGATCGGGCGAGAGCAAGGGCGACTGGGCAGACACAACATTTAGCAAGCAAATAGACGATGCGGTTACAGCGTTCGATTATCTGCAGAGTCTCGCTTCAATTGATGCGAGACGTATCGGGGTTGTGGGTTACAGCCAGGGTGGTCTAGTGGCGGGGCATCTTGTAGCACGCAGGCCTGAGACATCTGCAGCCGTACTTTGGGCACCCGTGACCAACCCGCTGTCGACTTACTCGACAATTATGGGTGCTCAGACCGTGGAATCTGCTCTCGCCGCATCTGACGATACGTTGATCACGGCAAATCTGTCATGGGGAGGCGAGACCAAACTTAAGGCTGGCTTTTTCAAGGAAATGCCAGAATTCTCGCCTATTGGTACGATTGGAAAGTACCCTGGACCACTGCGTGTTATAGTAGGGAAGCGGGAAACAATTGTCACCCCTCAGCCGGGTGCCGGCCAGGTTTTACTCAATTATCACAATGGTATTGATGATCTTGTTCTAGTTGATTCGGACCATGACTGGAACGCAGCTGATAATTCTATGACTGTCGAAGACATACTTGTTCCAAAGACCGTGGAGTGGTTCAAAGAACATATCGGCGGTGCCATTGAGTGACGGGGAGCGGTGTCTCTAATGAAGCCAAGCTCCACAGTTTAACGATATAGTCGTTTCTTGATCACTTGGTGGAGTCATTCCATCTGGTACAGAGTTTTTATTTGAGGTTTCTTTCCTTGGAGATGGTTCCATGACTTCCCTTCCCCCCATCGATTTTTTGCATCGCTTGGCTGATGCAGCCGATCTCGAAACCATGCGCCGCTTCCGTACGCCACTGAAAGTGGATTCGAAGCCGAAAGAGGGCTTTCGCTTCGACCCGGTGACCGAAGCTGACCAGGAAACAGAGCGTGTTATTCGCTCGATGATTGAAAACGAATACCCGGATCATGCGATCGTCGGCGAGGAGATGGGTATTAGCGGCAGCGGTAATTTAAGATGGGTTATAGATCCTATCGACGGAACCCGACCTTACTTGCTGGGAATACCAGTTTGGGGAACACTGATCGGATTACTGAAAGATGAAATTGCCGCCATTGGAATGATGAGCCAACCAGTCACACGCGAACGCTTTTGGGCAGATGCATCCGGGTCGTGGATGCGCCGTGACAATTCTGTTTCTCCGTTACAAACCCGCCAAGTTAAGCGGCTTAGCGACGCAGTGCTGCATTGTAACAGTCCCGAGCCGATTAGACGTCACGCTGACATTGCATTCAAAGAACTGACAGAACAGGTAAAAATGACGCGATATGGCGGCGAATGCTACGCATTCGCTATGCTGGCGGCTGGTTACATCGACATATGCTTTGAGTTTTCACTCCAGCCACATGACATTGTCGCTATCGTACCGATTGTCGAAAAAGCTGGTGGCGTTATCAGCACGCTCGATGGAAAGCGTCCCGAAAATGGGGGCCGCATTCTTATGGCGGCAAATCAAGAACTGCATCAAGCAGCTCTTTCTGTTCTCAACAGTCATTCAGGACGTCAATCAATCCAGTCCTTTCCCGAATAGTCAGCCCGTCATGATCAACGGGTGATCATCAACTTCATTCATACACAATTTCTATCGCGGGAAATGTAGCCGATCCGTGGTAAATAAGGCAAACGGGCAAGAGAAAACTCAAGGAAAATGCGCAGACTCAAAGCCTGATATCCGCTGACCGAACGCAAAACCGCGTTGCGCCGGTCGCGGAAATGCTTCGGAGGCAGCCGAAACGGACTCAGTTCCCGCAAACATCACATGTTCACGTAAACCGGTCCTTCGCCGCCTTGTGGCGGAACCCAGTTGATGTTCTGGTTCGGGTCCTTGATATCGCAAGTTTTGCAATGCACGCAGTTCTGCGCATTGATCACAAAGCGAACATCCTTTGCCTGCGGATCAGCTGCGGAATTACCGTCAGCATCCACCCATTCATAAACACCTGCAGGGCAGTAGCGCGTCGATGGACCTGCAAAGACATCATGTTCCGATGTCTGCTGCAGCTTCATGTCAGCCACCTGCAGATGCACAGGCTCGTTTTCGTCATGGTTGGTGTTCGAGAGAAACACTGACGAAAGACGATCAAAGGTCAGCACACCATCCGGCTTCGGATAATCGATCTTCTTGTGCTTTGCTGCTGGCTCAAGGCTTTGCGCATCGTTCTTCCCATGCTTCAGCGTACCAAAGA
>NZ_BSQC01000025.1:0-47603 GCF_030268145.1 Brucella sp. NBRC 12950 | reverse complement strand
TGCCGGTATAGCCGCCATCCTGATTGACCTGATTGCAGGTGGCTTCGATCAGAACGTCGGTGTTGGTTGCAATGCCTTCAAGAAGGGCTGCTTCGATAACCAGAGGATGTGCCGAGCAGATCGAGGTTATGCCGCCCCGCGCCCCGCTCGCATAGCGCGCTGGAAGTTTGCTCAAGGTCTGAGTGCTGCTCATAACGAGACTCCATTTTTGTCCAAGAAAGCAGCAATTTCGATCATCGACGTTGTGCCTTCCATTGGGCCTTTTACCTGAACGGCACATGCACCCGTTGCATTGGCAATCTCCAGAGCCTCTTTAGGCGGCATGCCGCGAAGCCAACACGTCACAAATGCTGCACCAAAACTGTCTCCTGCACCGGTTGGATCGACTTCTTCGACGTTAAAGGCGGGAACGATGACTTCACCTGAGCAATCAAAGAAACTTGCGCCCTCTGCGCCACGTTTGATTACAATTGAACCGATACCACGACCCAACAGTTCTGCGACCGCAGCTTTTTCATCTACTGCCTCGGTGAAGAGAAATATCTCTGGTCCACTTGGCATGAAAAGATCGGTATTTTCGAGTGCGTGAAAGAGCGCTTCTCGCATTCCTGGCAGTTCAAGCATTTCCTTGCGGATATTGGGATCGAAGGAAACTGTACCGCCCTTAGCCTTGATGCGTATTGTCGCCTCATGGATGGCTGAAACAATTCCTTGGGAGAATAGTGCTGACCCCATGATATGCAGATGATCGGCATTGTTGACGAGGGTGTTCGCCTCCTGTGTCAAGGCGATCGTCCCGCAAGCACTGTGTTTGATATTGAAAATGAAGTCGCGATTTCCGTCCTGCCGATAGCGCACGAATGCACTGCCCGTTGCGGCCGTTGGATGTATGCTGATTGCAGACACGTCGACCCCGTCGGACTTAAGTCGCTCAATGTTCAGCGCGCCGAAATCGTCATTGCCCACAGCGCTAACAATGCCACAGGGCTGTCCCATCTTCGCCACTTGATCAATGAAAATAGCCGGGGCGCCCGATGCAAAAGGACCAATGAGGGGAATTGCAGATTTGAAACCATTCCCGATTTCAACCGCCATGATCTCGACGACGATTTCGCCAATTGTGATGATCTTTTTCATTCTGTCTACTGTTGTTTAGGTTCTGACGGATTTCGAGCGAACATCAAGCCAGACGGCTACGAGAATAACGACGCCTTTGACGATGAGCTGGTAGAAGTATGGCACGGAGAGCATATTCATTCCGTTGTTGATCACACCGATGATCAGTGCTCCCAGTATAGTGCCAACCATAGTTCCAACGCCGCCTGCAAGCGAGGTGCCGCCTAAAACAACTGCGGCAATTGCATCAAGTTCGTAGCCCATGCCAGCATTGGTCTGTGCTGAAGAAAGCCGTGAGGACAGCAATATCCCGCTGATTGCTGCCATAACGCCGGAGAGCATGAAGACGATGATCTTGATACGATCGACCCGGATTCCTGAATAAATTGCTGCTTCTTTGTTGCCACCTGCTAGATAGATGCGCCTTCCAAAGACAGTTTTGGACAAAACTATGTAGTTAATGAGAAAAAGGACAGCGACGATCCAGATGATGATAGGAAGGCCAAGCCAGCTCTCAGATCCGATGGCGAGCCACGCATCATTGTCAATGATTTCAGGGGCGCCATTCGTGGGTAGACTGACGGTACCTCGATAAATTCCCATGGTCGCTACGGTGACGATGAAAGAGGGAAGCATTAATTTTGCAGAGAGCAAGCCGTTTAGCCCGCCCATAATTGCGCCGGCTGCCAATGTAAAAATTACTGTTGGGGCAAAACCAAAACCCATAGCGAATGCCTGAGCGGCAACCATTCCTGAAACAGCGATAATGGAGCCGATCGATAGATCGATTTCACCGAGCAAAATGACATAAGTCATCCCATATGCAGCAACTGCAATGACCGCAACCTGCTGCATGATGTTCATGAAATTGTTGAAAGCGAGAAACCGCGGGTTGAGAACTGCGAAAACAATGCACAGAACGACGAGCGATATCACGATGCCGCCGTATTGGCGGATGAGTGGGGAGGCAAAGAGCGAACGACGGATTTCGGCGTCTGCAGCTTTTGTCTGAATGTTGTTTGTCTGGTTCATTTATGCATTCCTGCTGCGTAGCTCATGACAGTTTCCGGAGCTAGGTTTTCGGCGTCCAATACAGCGGCGACACTCTTGTTGTGCATCACGACAACCCGATCGCTCAATCCCAACACTTCGGGCAATTCCGATGAAACCATAAGAATAGCCGCACCTTTCGCGGCGAGTTCACGAATAATTCTGTAAATTTCATATTTAGCGCCGACATCAACGCCGCGGGTAGGCTCATCAAGGATCAATACGCGCGGTTGCATCTGAAGCCATTTTGCTAAGACAATTTTTTGCTGGTTTCCGCCGCTGAGAGATCTAGCGATTGTATCAATTGAGGCCGTTTTGATGGCAAGCCTTAAAACTTCGGCTTTTGCGCTTGCTCGCTCGGCCGATGAGCGCATTAGCCCAAATGGTCCCGCAAGCTGGCCGAGTGCCACCATGTTGATGTTTCGCTCTACAGTGTGAGGCAGGACGAGGCCTTCTTCCTTGCGGTTCTCGGTAACAAAAGCAATTCCACTTCGGATGGCCTGAGTGGGCGAAGTCAAGGTGATCGTCTTTCCGTCAAGAGCGATTTCTCCCGTCGGCTGATACATCCCAAACAAAGCTTTCATAACATCGGATCGGCCCGAACCAACGAGACCGAACAGTCCAAGAACTTCACCCGGCTTTACGTCGATGTTGACGTCGTGGAATTTTCCAGGAACAGTCAGATTTTTGGTCGCGAGAATAGCCGGAACATCGATTGGCGGGCGCAACGCCACGCGTGGCGGATAGATGTCGTTCATCGCGCGCCCAACCATCAGAGCGATCAGCTTGTCAATCGATGTCTGCTGCTTTTCTATCGTGGTCACAAATTCTCCGTCTCGAACAACCGTGATGTCGTCAGAAAGCCGCATGATTTCTTCCATGCGGTGGGAGATGTAAATAACCGCTGTGCCACGCGCCTTTAGGCGCTCAATAATCGAAAACAGGATCTCCGCCTCGCTATCAGATAATGACGAGGTTGGTTCATCCAGAATGACAACGTCAGCCGGCTGGCTTAGACCTTTAGCGATCTCGACGAGCTGACGTTGAGCAATCGAAAGATCGCCGACTTTACTGCGTGGATCAACGGGAAGGCCCAACTCTGTTATTAGTTTGCTCGCATCGTTGTTCAGTGCGTTTTCACGGATAAACCCGAACCGGCTTGGTTCATTATTGGCAAAGATATTCTCTGCAACTGTGAGATTGCGAGAAAGGCTTAGCTCTTGAAAAACAATTGAAATACCGGAGGCTCGTGCGTCACGCGGGTTTTTTGGAGCGTAGTTTGTACCCCGCAATTTAATTGACCCTGATGTCGGCTGGAACACGCCAGCAAGGATTTTCATCAGCGTCGATTTGCCCGCGCCATTTTCACCGAGCAACGTGTGTACGCGGCCACGACGAACGACTAGGTTCATCCGCTTAAGCGCAATGACGGAGCCAAAGGATTTAGCCACATCGGCAATTTCAAGGACGATATCTGTATCGCTGGCTTTTGCGGATTTGGTCGCTGGCACGATCTACCTCGACTTTCCTATTAAATAAGCACGCAGCATGACTTCAGAAATCGTCATGCATCGGCCGCTGGCAATGCCATAGCAGCGGCGACGCGGACCCGTGGTGAAGATCGCGTCGCCGCGCTAAGAAGAAATGACGACTGGGAGGAGTATCGTCATTTCACGCGGTATTACTTGGATTCACCATCTTTTGTGACGACGCCTGGAACGATTGGTTGTTGCGCAGGTACCGTTTCGCCCTTGATGACTTTAACCGCGGTCTGGACTGCAACTTTGCCCATTTCATCCGGGTACTGGGCTATCACACCGACCATCACAGGATCGCTTTTCACCGCATTGCGCGCTTCTTCCATGCCATCAAAGCCAATCACCTTAACTTGGCTTTCGAGCTTGGCAGCTTTAACAGCGGAGGCTGCAGCAAGGGCTGCATCGTCGCCGAACCCAAAAATTCCTACGATATCTGGGTTAGCTTGGATAATGTTCTGAGCCGCTGATAACGCTTCAGAGCGTGTGATGCCCGGCTGAACCGACACAATCTTGATATCGGGGTATTTGGCGATTGTCTTTTTGAAGCCTTCAACTCGATCCACAACCGATTGAACGGTTGGATACTCGATCACAGCCACATTTCCTTTTTCACCAATTGACTTAGCCATAAGTTCGCCAGCCTTCTCACCGCCAGCAAAATTATCTGTACCAACAAATGATGTGACATCGACATTATTCGCAGGTACGTCGACTGTAATTACCTTAATGCCGGCTTTTTCAGCTTTGTTGATGGCAGAGCGGACACCCTTGCTATCTACGGGCGAGATGATAATCACGTCCACGTCTTTGGTGATGAAATCTTCAACATCCGCGAGCTGTTTACTGAGGTCCTGATTGGCGATCGACACTTCCAAGGGCACATTCTGAGTCTCAGCTTCTTTCTTCATCGCATCTGCCAGCGAAATGTAGAAAGGATGCTGCTGAGTGAGTAGCGATGCACCAATGCCTTCGGCTGCGGCAAAATTTGTCAGCATAGCGAGAGCTACGCCAGAAAAAAGCATACGTCCAAGTGACTTACGAAACATGATTTCCTCCGAGTAGAACCGGCATTCACCGGACCGTCCTTCTGATCTGGGACACAAACACTCCTGCTGGCTCAAGACTGAACAGTGTCGTCTTTAACCTCCCTGAAGGGCAGGCTCCTTCTTGGCGCGGAACGGCGCCGCCTCTAGACATGCTAGAGCTTATTCAACGAGTCAATATTAAAAATTATCACGTGTAAAAAATATATCGATTCAAATGCCAAAAGAATGTGTGAATGATGCGGAAATAACTGGGAAAAACAACGTGTAATCATGCAACATCCATATATCGGTTGCATGGATACTAAAAAAAATTTACGCATAGAAAGAAACGTGAACCCACAGTGTATAGTGCTGACTGAATCTGGAAGACTGAAAATGGGCGATCACAAGATCAGGACTATGGAGGAGTTTGCGGCGGCGAGTGGACTGTCGCGGCCGACTGTATCAAAATTCTTCGATAATCCACAAAGTGTAAAGCCTTCCACGCGGGCGCGAATTGAGAAGGCTCTCAAAGATTATAATTATCAGCCAAACATTTTTGCTGTGAGCCTTAACCGGAAAAGGCCAAAAAATATCGGCGTAATTGTCCCGCACATTTCAGATCCATTTTATGCTGAGATCATCCGGCAGATTGAAACGCGCTGTCTTGCGGAAGGTTATTGGACAATTGTGCTCTCATCGCATGGCGATCGGAAGCTTGAAGCACGTGCAATGCGTAGCTTGATGTCTTTAAAGATTGCTGGCGTTATGATGGCTCCGCTTGGATTTGAGACAGACGCAAAGCTTTTGGCTAGCCTATCCAGTGCGATGCCGGTCGTCTTTCTGGACAATCGTATTGGAGAGGATCAACCGTTCGTCGGGACCGACAACCTCCAAAGTATCGGAAATATCACCGAATATTTGCTTCGTACCGGGGAAAATCCATGTTTCTTGGAGATGCCGGCGGTCAACCAAAATGCGCTCGACCGACGCGCCGCCTATGTTGCAACAATGGAGCGCCTTGGAGCTGATCCGATCGTGCTGCCAATGGTTGCCAAAAGCTGGAACTTCGAAGAGCTTGGATATCAGGAGGCAGGGAAAATTCTTGATCGCGGCGGTTTTCCGAGTCGTGCAGTGCTCTGCGCAAATGATCGATTGGCTTTCGG
The DNA here is from genome assembly GCF_030268145.1 of Brucella sp. NBRC 12950. NCBI lineage: Bacteria > Pseudomonadati > Pseudomonadota > Alphaproteobacteria > Hyphomicrobiales > Brucellaceae > Brucella > Brucella sp. NBRC 12950. Next base: position 41,708 of record NZ_BSQC01000025.1, on the reverse strand, counting down.
GGTCATTTCTGCAGCATTCGAACGCAGACGCCATGTCGGGCGCGAAGAAGGATGTGATTTGCGCGTTGCTGGCCACGACGATCACCCGTTGAGCCGTTTCACGTGTCCACCGCTAACCACTGTTGCCCAAGATTATCGAACAATTGCTCAGCTTGGTCTTGATATGCTGTTTTCGCGGATCAACGCCCAAGAGAGCGGTGCTGCAGTTGAGGCCGAGGTTCGTCGCCTTGGCAGTCACCTTATTATGCGGGGCTCCGCATAGAGTTAACCATCTGCTTGACCAAAGTGTAAAAAACTCGGTCTCCTAATCCGCTTTTGTCATTTGAAGTGCCGCACAGGCATTTTAAGCCGCGAATGCTCGTCTCTTATTAGGCAAATTGACTGGTGATCAAAACGATCTCATTCTGCGGCCTCAGGACCATAGATGATGTCTTCGCAGAGATTGATGATAGAAAGCGCGATTTGCAGCCGGTCCCATCCGGCCTTTTCAGCCTCATTCACGAGGTTTCGAAACGCAGGTTCAAGCGCAAAGTCGCATTCGAGGCGATATTTATCCTGATCGACCGCTGCGGTTGGATGAGTAATAGAAGTTGCCGTTCCCATCTTTCTCACAAATTTTTCGCGCGTTCTTCGACAGCGCCTTTCAATATTCAGCCAGGTAGTCTCGAATAAAGCGAGATGTCTTGTTGATCAATAGGACTTGTCAAGATTTCTTACTGTTACCCGCCGAGTGGCGCCGCACTTGTTTAACTGACCAAAAAAATCTCGTGCGAGCATTACAGGTCGAAATTGAAGCCTGTATGAAATGCGTTCCAAGGTAAATCTTATTTCTGTCCTGGTGGGCGTTGAAAGGACCAGACCTGAGGCCTGGCCCTTTACACGAGCATTAACGCTGTGCGACTGGGCGTACCAGTGGCGTTACACGTCGTATTGTCACCCGCCTGTTTTCTTGTTCGGCGGCTTGAGTTCGAATTTTCAAGAAACGCTCTCCGTACCCCTGCGTCACTAGATTCTCTGCAGGAATATCGTAAACCTCCGTGAGAAGACTTGCCACTGACTCTGCCCGGCGATCCGACAACACCAAATTTGACCGGTCGGAACCGACAGCGTCGGTATGTCCTTCAATGAAAAAGGTTTCGCCTGGGTCCTTTGCCAGAACCTTCTGCATAGCCGTCGCAACCTTTCGCAAGGTCTTGGCCTGAGACAGTGAAACCTCGGCGCTGCCAGTTGCAAAATGGATGGTATCCAGGTCGATGCGACGGACCTTGTCACGGAGGCGCGCGGAATGGCGAACTTCATCGATTGTATAAACACGCTCCACGCGCTCTACCGGCGGCAAGGCCAAAAAGTCGTAGAAATCACGTTCTGGATCATCGGCCACATCGATGATGTAATCTTGCACGGGAATGGTCAGTCGCATCGGCGGCAAATCATATCCGACGTCGAAAATCGCGGCCCGTGGGGTTTCATCATACTCCGGCGCATAGATCATCAGATACTCATTTCCATCGCGATCGATACGCGAACGCTGCACGATATCCCCGTAGCGGTCGTAGACGGTGACGATTTCATAACCACCTGGTCGAACGATCGTTTCGCGCAAGCGACCGCGAGGAAGCTCGTCATAATAGGTTTCTTGCGCATCGCGGCGGAGACGAGGACGATCATCCCCGCGAACAAATATACGATCACCTGCATCAAGAATGACACGATTGTCAATTTGTTCAACCACTTTAACATTCGTGACGTTGTTGTTGACGGTAGTGTTATTGACAGTCGTGTTGTTGATGATGGTATTGTTGATAATGTTTGTCGTCTCGGGAACAGCGAATGCCGGTGCTTCTTTTATGCGCGTGCCATCCTCTTTAAGGTTCGCTTCAATTTTTTGCGGTAGCGCCTTTTTCAACTCATCCGAAAAATCAACCTGCGCCGATGCGTCGTCGACCGGTGGAGGTAAAATTTTCTCCTCCGTGGCACGCTGCTGTTCACGGGACTTGCGGCGCTCCTCGCGAGACTGATTGCCTCCAAAATTATCCGCGTCCTTGTCACTATCGAGAACAGCGGCACCATTTTCAACTGGAAGTACGACCGTGTCATCGGTGCTCGAAGGATCCTTGGCAATTTCCTGTTGTTGTTCCTTGGTCCGCTCATCCACGATTTCTGCTTTGGGTTCTGTTAACGGATCAGTGACAGGCTGCTCGGCTTCTTGTTCAGTATTAGGCTGCTGTGGTTGCAAGGACGGTTGCTCACTCGACGCGGGCGGCTGATCAGAATTCGTCTCAGGATTGGCCGCCTTAGGCTCGGCATCCACGGGCGCAGCAGGCTCCACTACCGGCTGTGCGTCGGCGGGTTCCGTCGGCTGAGGATTAAGATCCGGCTTTTCTTCAGGTGAGGATTGCTCAAGCGGTTGCTCCGGCTGCTCAGGCTGCTCAGGCTGCTTTTGCAGCGGCACCTTGTCTGCTTCTTCCCCTGCCTGCCGCTTGGCTTCATTTTCAATCGTCTGCTGCTGCTCCGTCGTTGTCTGTTGTTCAGCCGCTTCGCGACGGGCTTTGTCCTCTGCCTGCTTGAGCTCATCAGCCTGACGCTGTTCTTGCTCATCGGCTGCCTTTTGTTGCTGCTCAGCTTCGCGTTTGGCTTGCTCCTCAGCTGCCTTTTGATCTTCCTCAGCCTGACGCGCAGCATCTTCAGCCTGTTTGCGACGGGCTTCTTCTTCGAGCGCGTTTTGCTCATCCACTGCGCGCTGTGCCTCTGCGGCGTCACGTTGCGCCTGTTCCGCAGCCCTTTGTTGCTCTGCAGCCTGTCGATCTGCTTCTTCCTGCGCTGCTCGCTGCTGCTCTTCAGCGTTGCGACGATTTTCTTCCTCTGCAGCGCGTTGCTGCTCTTCTGCCTGTTTACGGGCTTCTTCGGCTGCTTGTTGCATTTCTTCAGCCTGTCGCTGACGCAACGCCTCGTCATCAGACGGTTGCTCGCCACTATCCTGAGCAACGACGAATGGTGCGTCCCGTGTTTCAGCATGAACGGGTTGCATCATCATTGAGGCCGAGAACGCCGGCAAAACTACAGTTGCGAGAAGTCGCGAGCGAATAGTCATATCCCTCTCCTTACGAAGGCAGCAGTTTCACAAGCCTCAAATCCATCCATATTTGACCGATCGGGCGTGTCTTGACGTCATGATTATTTGTTGAATTTGAGCAAAATTCGGCGACATCACAAAAACGTTAGCAAAAATTTTATGAACAAGCCCTGAATATCAGCGCTCACATATTTTGAATTAGATTGAACATTCCGGTTTGAAATGTCGAGGAATAGGATAAGTTCCATTCGATTATTGAGTTAGGGGGCACGCAAAAGTTTTGCCAGGTGCCACGGACGGCCTTCGCAGCTCGATCGAAGCAAGCTGGAAAATGTCGGGCTTAACCGAGGGCGAATGCATGGGGGATGCAGCTTAGTGGACGCCAAATCGGTTTTCTTAACCGTCACACTGATAATTCTGGCTAATGGCGGAATGCTGAGTGCGATCAACCGCGATTTTCCAATATCACTTCGGCCGGCTGCTACCAGTTGGATGTGGGCTACACTTCTTGTTGCACTGGGTTGCGCCACGTTTGCAGCCGAAAAATGGATGCCGCGTAGCATCTCCGTGACCCTTGCAAATGCATGCCTTTTTGGCGGGCTGTGTCTGTATTACAAAGCTGTCAGGCAGTTTCATAATCTCAGACCAGATCCGTTCCCATGGATCGTGACATCGTTGGGAATGGCCTTCTTTAGTTATTTTATTTTTGTTGTCCCCAACACGCTGGCACGCATTATCGTCGTTTCCATTGTTTGGATTTTCCTCATGGTGGCAAGCATAAGAATACTTTCTAATCGGAGCTATCGTGATGGTGCTCGTAGCCGGCTGATGCTTCTTTGGCTCTTTGTAGCAGCTTTGCTTTGCACAGCAGCAAGAGCCCTGTTTTATGTGGGTATGACCCCGGACGCGGGACTGAATATTGCCGATAATACCAATTGGATGAACACCATCACACCCGTATTTCTTGCAGTTCTCCCTATTATCGGGACGACCGCTTTTATCCTGATGTGTACAGACCAGATCCGCAGACGCTGGGAACGCGCTGCTTCGAAAGACTATCTGACTGGCCTTCCCAATCGCCGAACTTTGAATGAGGTCGGCTTGGAGACATTTCAGGCCTCGAGAGGGAGAGACGTTGAGCACGCCGTCGCTGTTCTCGATATAGATGACTTCAAGCTGATTAATGACAATCATGGCCATCAAACAGGGGATCTCGTTCTCAGACACGTCGCGACTAGATTGCAAGCCTCCATGGAAAAAGGAGATTTTGTCGCGCGCTCGGGAGGCGAGGAATTTGTTATCATTTTTGGCCATGCCAACAGCCAAATCGCCATCACAGCGAGCGAAACGATAAGAAGGAATATTGAAACAGATGTCTTTTATCTTGATGGCGTTGCTGTGAACGTCACCGTTTCAATCGGCGTTGCAACAGCAAAAACAACGACGCAGACGTTCGAAAGTATTCTTCGTAGGGCTGACATGGCACTTTACAAAGCCAAGTCGAATGGCAAAAATCGGGTTGAAATTGCCTCGACGTAAAGTGGCGCGATGAACCTATGTGAGATTTTGCGTGACAGAGCGTGTTGCAGAAATCATCATCGGAACAAATTGCCTCAGCAGTGTATCTTCATTGTAGCGCAAGTTCGAAGCTGCAAGGACCGCCGCAGCGGTTGTATGACCATCAGGAAGATAAATGGGTGCAGCCAATGCGATATCATTGGCGTAGACCTGCTCTTCAGCAATGGCAAAGCCGCGCTGCCGTGTCTCGTAGATCCGCCGCCAAATCTGTTCTGGATCAAAGACCGTTTTAGGAGTGAAGGCGCGGAGGTCACTTCGCTCAAGGATGTCATTAATCCTTGTATCATCTAATCCCGCCAGAAACACGAGCCCTGCGGCAGAACAATATGCAGGAAGCCGACTGCCCACAATGACGTCGTTATCAAGTGTATTAGAAGAAAGATAACGGGCGAGATAAATAATGTCGGTGTCGTCAAGCAAGGTAAGAGAGATCGTTTCCCCCGTGCTCCGATTAAGATGCAGCAGATATGGATGAGCCCTTTGCACCAGCAGGCTCGATCGCGTGTAACGATAACCCATATTCAATGACTTGGCAGCCAATTCGTAAGTCTTGCTGCCGGGCACTTTCTGAAGATATCCAAGATGGAGCAGCGTGTGCGCAAAGCGTTGCGCAGCCGAACGATCAATTCCGGCTCTTTGGGCGAGCTGGGTCAGCGTCTGGCGCGAATGCGAAGGATCGAAGGTCTCAAGAACGCGGAAAGCTTTTTCAACAGAGCGGACCAACATTGGATCATCTTGTTCATCTGCGTTCAGTGTCATTATAAACCTACCCTCCGCCTTTGATATCGCACTATCAATACCTCTCGCGTAGTCAATAATAATTTGTTCGCATATAGATAAAAGAATTCTATGCGGTTTTGCCCAAGACAGCTGCGCAAAAAAGCATGGGTGCCATATCACGGCACCTATGCGGCTCTTCTAGAAGCGAATACCTTCAGGCAGTGCAGTCGTGTCCATGCCCGCATCCTTGAAGCCTTCAAGAAGGAGGGGGACAATGGTTTGCTTTGTACGGTTTTCGTCAGCCCACTTCTGAAGGAAGGCTTGTACCCGACCATCCTCGTCTTTACGAGTAGCTGCAGAAACCGGAATGCCGTGTACGGGTTCTGGAACCGTGTAGCTCGAGAAAACAGCCTTCGCACTCTCGAAGGTCTTGATGCAGATAGGCAGTTCCTGCAACATGTAATCAGCGCGCCCAGATTGAACCGCCATGATGGCTTCGCTCATTTCTTTCAGGCTCATGATCTTCGCTTTGGGCATGTCCTGCTTGATGAAGTTCGTCTGGGCGGCACCCGTGACCATTGCAAATGTCACGTTTGGTGAATCATACTCGGACCATGTTTTGAGTGGTTCTTTGCCTTTTGCTCCGATGACGCAATCCGACATTTGCCAAACAGGCCCAGCCATAGCCAAAGCCTTTTTACGTTCCTCGGTTGCAGTCATTCCAGGGAAGATATCAAGGCGTCCTGACTGCAGATCGAGCACAATGCTCTGCCAGGTTACTTCACGCCACTTCAGCTTGAGATCCTTGCCCATCGCCTTACCGAGATCCGCAGCCATCTGCCGGCATACTCGCGGGCCGTAGCCTGCATACTCCAATTCTCCGCCAACGTGGAACGAAGTCGGAGGGTAATTGCGCACCCCGCCGCATACTACCTCTCCGGTCCGCTCGATCTTGTCCCATACCGATTCAGCCATTGCCGGCGCTGAAACTGTGATACCTGCGCAGACCATGAGCGCGGCTGTCATCGCTTTAATCATCTCATTTATTCCCTTTGAAGGACCCTTCTTTGGAGGGCTTTAATTTCACCGTGGCGACATTGTCTCGAACCGATATCCAACAACAAGCGAAAAATCATTTTTGAGACCGATCTCATTAAAAAACATCTGAAAATAGTACAATATATATCCAAACAATCACAATGCGATTAAATATAATTGATATTCGCGCATAATGATACTTTGTGTGCAAATCTACTTTGCACCATCAGCGAATCGAGCTAGCTGCGAAAAAAAGCGCCGTATTCCGAATTCACGGTTGCTGCAAAAAAGGGAGTGCATTCGGATGTATCAATTTGACTGGTCCGCCATTTCGGACGGACAATTATGGCTTAATGCAATCGGCGTAACTGTCGCTTATGCATTTGTTACATCGCTGGCCGGCCTTATGATTGGTGTAGTCCTGGGGCTCGCTCTGGTATCCCGTATTCCCGTTTTGACCTGGATCATCAATGCCTACATCCATCTGTTTCGGTGCACGCCGCTGCTTGTGCAAATCGTATGGTTTTTCTACGCGCTGCCGATGCTCACTGGCTACACGCTGCCTGACTGGTTTGCAGCGGGTTTAGGGCTCACCCTTTACATGGGCGCATTTTCTGCAGAAATTTTCAGGGCAGGCGTCATCTCTATTGATCGTGGACAATGGGAAGCGTCAACGGTTCTGGGTTTTTCATACGCCACGAAAATGCGCCATATCATCTTGCCTCAGGCAACGCGCCGGATGATCCCGCCGATTGTAAGTCAGACGATATTGCAGCTCAAGAACACATCCCTTCTCTCGGTGGTTGCTGTTCCAGATCTCATGTACGCCGCAGGAAGTCTGACGATGGAAACCTATCGCCCCCTTGAAGTCTACACCTTCGCTGCACTGCTATATCTCGCAATCCTTACGCCGGTGACGCTGATTGCGAACCGCTTTGAAATCAAACATTGAAGGTGGTTGAGATGATCAGTGTTAAGAACTTGCGAAAGACATTTGGCACCCACGAAGTTTTGAAAGGCATCGACCTTTCGGTCGACCGCGGGGATGTGGCTGTTCTCATTGGCCCCTCGGGCTGCGGAAAGTCAACCTTGCTGCGTTGTCTCGACTTGCTTGAACAACCCACGCAAGGCGAGATCGAAGTTGCAGGTAATCGTCTTGACTTCCACCCGAAAAGCAAATTTCCCGAGCGCGTTAAAGCCGACTTTCGCCGGAAGACCGGAATGGTCTTTCAAGGCTTTCATCTTTTCCCCCACATGACGGTTCTACAAAACGTTATGTCGGGTCCTTTGCTTAACAAGTTGAAGACCAAAGAGCAGTCCCGCGATCTGGCGATGAGGCTACTGCATCGCGTCGGATTAGCGGACAAGGTTGATCTCCTGCCGCAACAGATTTCTGGAGGCCAAGCACAGCGTGTGGCGATAGCCCGTGCATTGGCGCTTGAGCCGGAAGTCATGCTTTTCGATGAGCCAACTTCAGCTCTTGATCCCGAACTGGTCGGCGAGGTTCTTGATGTAATGCAGGGGCTCGCAGCAGATGGCACAACAATGATTGTGGTGACCCATGAAATGAGCTTCGCCCGCAACGTGGCGTCAAAAGTCATTTTCATGGAAGCCGGACACGTCGTGGAAACTGGCGCGCCTGACGAAGTCCTGCATCAACCAAAGACCGACAGGCTCAAAAGCTTTCTTTCTAAAGTTGAGCATTAACCCCTCAAGACAAAAAGCGGATAATCAATGATGAACCATTCTGATTTGCGGGGAATGTTTCCCGCAATACCAACGCCTTTGACCGAAAAGGGCGAGCTAGATGTGGCAAAACTTGAGGCGTTGATTGAGGCCAATCTAGCCGGAGGTGCCAAAGGAATTGCTCCCGTGGGCGGAACAGGTGAGTTTACAGCACTTTCATCGAAAACAAGACTTGATGTCGTTCGTGAAACGGTGCGCCTGGTTAACGGACGTGTTGGCGTGGTCGCCGGTGTCGTCTCTCCAGGTTGGGCTGAGGCGCTCGAACATGGACTGGCATTTAAAGAGGCGGGAGCGGACGCATTGCTCCTCGTCACGCCATTTTACGTTATTCCAAGCCAAGACGGTGTCATCGACTATTTTCGCGCTTACCGTAAAACCGTCGATTTGCCACTTGTCTACTATGACGTCCCGGCTCGAACAGGCTTTGTGTCAAAAGTTGATACATTGAAGACACTGGGTGAAGACGGAACCATCATAGGCGCAAAAATTTGCAACACTGATGCATATTATTTCCAGCGGCTTTCCGCGGCGATCGGCGATAAGATCGCACTGTTGTCGGGAGACGACATGATGTACGTCACACACATCATGTATGGCGGAACTGGCGGTATCCTCGCCAGCGCGCCGATGTTGCCCGAATACTGGACACGCATTCACGATACATTGTCTGCCGGAAATATCGCTGAAGGCATAGCCCTTCATCGAAAGCTCCTTCCAACATTCAAAGCGCTTTTCAACGAGGTCAATCCAGGGCCTTTGAAATCGATGATGGCGCGTCTGGGGCAACCGGTGGGGCCTGTGTCCTTGCCGTTGAAAGGGCCGAGCCAGGAAACTGAGCAGCTCATTGTTGCTGCCATCGAGGGCCTGCGCGCCGAAGGGATCGCATAGATCATGGCTGGCGGGGCGCAATTTCTTGATTTTGCAGAAGCTCGAATGAAAGCAAAAAGTTTTCTTCCTCGGGCACTGTTCGATTATATTGATCGAGGAACTGAAGCAGAAACAGCGATCACTGCTCTCCATAGCGGGTTCGCTGAGCGTCGGGTCATTCCTCGGGTTTTGCGTCCCGTCTCATCTCCTGATCTGTCGGCTGAATATTTAAGCGGCATTCGCAATTGTCCTTTTGTGATAGCACCCACGGCGCTCGCGGGCATGGTCCGCCACGACGGAGAAGTTCTCATGGCGCGGGCGGCTGCTCAATCCGGCCTGCCTTTTGTCGTTGCTACGCAGTCATCGACAAGTATAGAACAGATTTCGGCAAGCGCCCCAGGAAGCGATTTGTGGTTTCAGCTCTACGTTTGGCACGACCGAAATGAAACATGGAAGCTCTTGGAACGTGCGCGTGTGTGCGGTGTTGAGACATTGGTCCTGACGGTCGATACTCCTGCTTCGCCAAAAAAGGTACATAACCGACGCAACGGCTTTGGTGTCCCTTTACAGCCCTCAGCAACGCTTGCCGTTGACCTGATGCTTCATCCGCGCTGGACGTTGGGTGTGATGGGGCGCTATCTGATGCAAAATGGATTCCCATCCTATGCACATTATCCGGGCGATGTCGGCAAGGCGATAACGAGTTCCATTCGCGACCCACGATTTGCGCTCGATACAATCCTTGATCAGGAATTTCTCAAAGAGCTTCGCACGCGGTGGCCGCATAAACTTCTCGTCAAAGGAATACTCAATGCCGAAGATGCCGTAGAGGTCTTCAAGCTGGGTTGCGATGGCGTGATTGTATCCGCCCATGGCGGAAGGAATCTCGATAGTGCTGTTCGGCCGCTGGACGTTTTGCCGAGAATTAGAGAAGCCGTTGGCGAAAGAAAAACCTTGTTCGCTGACAGTGGCGTAAGGTCTGGTTCAGACGCCGCAAAGCTTCTCGCCTCGGGGGCTGACGGTGTTTTCCTTGGGCGCGCTCCTCTTTATGGGCTTGCAGCGCAGGGCCTAACCGGTGTGGTCCAAATGATCGGGCAGTTGAGAGAAGAGCTACGATTGTTTTTGGCTTTTACGGGAGCGGAAAATATCAAAATGCTGCGTAGCGCCGAGTGGATCGGTTAGCTCCAAACTTCACCATACATTCTTGAATAAGTCGCAGGTAAACACATGCTGTCAAAGCTGAGCTCCGAACATGCTTTCTTAAACGACCTTCGCCAGGCAATCGGTGAACAGTATGTTTTGACGGAGAACCACGACAAAGAGCCGTATTTAACGGACTGGCGTGGCTACGAGAAAGGCGACGCACTGGCGGTTGTTTTGCCCGCTAATACCCAGCAGGTTTCCGAACTCATGCGCTTGGCTGACTTGCATAAAAGTAAAATTGTCCCGCAGGGCGGGAACACCGGCTTGTGTCAGGGTGCCGTTTCAAAAAGGCCGCAACGTACCATCGTCATAGGCCTGCGTCGGCTCGATAGAGTAAGAGAAGTCGACAAGGCCTCGAATATCTTCATCGCTGACGCGGGGCTGACCCTGTCTGCAGCGCATGACGCGACCGCTGCTGTCGATCGTCGTATACCCCTGCATCTTGGGAGCGAAGGCAGTGCCCAATTGGGCGGGCTTGCCTCAACCAATGCAGGTGGGACAAGCGCGCTTCGGTACGGCCCAATTCGTGATCTGATTTGTGGTATCGAGGTGGTGCTGCCAGACGGCCGGGTCCTTAGCGATTTGAAAGCCCTTCGAAAAAACAACACCGGTTATGATCTGAAAAACCTCTTCATTGGCGCTGAAGGAACATTGGGCATCATCACAGCAATCGCATTGCGTATGCAACCTATGCTGCGTTCTTCGGGGCATGCCTGGATTGCTTTGCCAGACCCGGATGCAGCCGTGTCAATTCTGAGCGGATTGCAGGATCGTTTTGATACAGCCATTCAGGCTGCAGAATTACTATCTGGTAATCAGATTGATCTGGTTCTTGAACATATTCCCCGATCAAGGCATCCATTGGAGAGCCGGTACGACTGGTCGTTACTCGTTGAACTTGGCAGTACTGATCCCACAGCCCAACTACATCAAGCGCTCGAAGAATGGTTGTCGGAACAGTTTGAGGCTGGTCTCGTGCTCGATGCATTTATCGCGCAAAGTCAAGCACAAGCCGAGGACATTTGGCACTTAAGACATTCTGTATCTGAAGCAAACAAGGTTCATGGGCATAGTCTTTCTCATGATATTGCTGTCCGACCAACACATATTCCGCAACTCATTCACCGCGCCAGCGCGGCTGTTCATGAGATTTATCCAGAAGCAAATATTCTCATTGTTTCCCATATCGGCGATGGAAACATCCACTTCATTGTGCATTTTACGCATGATGAATGGGCAGGTTTTGAGGAAGATACCTGTGTCACTGCACAGGTGATGAAACGCGTCCACAATGTCGTGGACGAGCTTGGTGGCACTTTCTCAGCCGAACATGGGATTGGACGGAAATTGGTGAAAGAACTGGAAGAACGCTCAGACGATGTTCGCATGGATATGATGCGGATGCTTCGCAATCTCATCGATCCTGATCTTAAAATGAACCCGGGAAGTGTGCTTGCAATTGAGAATGTCGCTTAAAACTCTCCTCGCATGAACAAGGCAGTTTACCGAGACAATCGGTGCTCGTCATCGATTAGGGTGAGTTGGGAAGGGGGCGATGAACTCCATTGCCACAATACGATATTGAGATCATCGATGCCTGCGCCTTTCGCGAAGCTTTGAACAAGGAGTCCGTGATATCCAGCCGTTAAAAGACGGCGGGCGAAGCTTTGGGTTGGGGCTTCGCCTTTAAGACGCATTTGTTCACGCCAGCCATTATCTGCCAGCATCACTGCATCCATGCCCATTTCTCTCAGCGCTCTGTCGTCGCGGCAGTCGAATAATGTGTCGATTTTCGCTTGATAGGCAACCAGAGTTGTGGGCTGCAGATTGCCAACTTGATTTGCTTCGCGAAGTGCCGTCATGATGGTGAGTGAGCAGTAGAGCGCCTTCACGCCCTTTGGATTAAAACGACCGCCAAAGAGTGCTGCACCGCGACCAGAAAGCGGGTCATGCGCATAAACAGGGTTAAGCGCGCGATAAAGCTTATCCCGATAGGAAATCGACACCTCAGGCATGAACTCCAGCATCAACGGCGTCGATATAGTCCAGGACCTCATTTGCTCGCCCATTGAGGACAAGCTGCATTGCTGTCTGGCCAAAAAAACCAGCGAGCGGTTCTGAGCGGTACCAAGCATAAGCCATCAAAGCGGAACCAAAGCGCGGTTCGACTTTGTTTAGAATTTCAACCATCTCCCGTAACCGCCTTTGGGTTTTGTCCGATTGCACACGATCTTTGCGCTGCACAGCATCGCGGCCCAAACCGGCCGAGCGTGCCACCTCGTCGCTCGTCGTTCGCAATGCATCGGCGATTTTTCGCGGTGCGAAAATGCCATTATCTGAATATTGTGCGAGCCCCATATGATAGACTCCTAATAATAGCCGCATATTTCGACGTAATATAGCGTCAAAAAATGCGGCGTTCAAGAGTATGATGGCTGTTTGACGGCCCGAGCGCGAGGTTGTGACTAACTGAGTTCACGATCGATATCGCGGCGAAGCACGATGGCAGTTGTAAGATCTTCGACGATGTCATGACCGGCAATCAGATCACGCACACGGTTGAGACCATCGATTGAACCCGTTTCAAGCTCAACAATAAGATCGAGCTGTCCACTCACAGACGAAACTCTGCGGACTTCCGGATGGCGGGCGAGAATATCGAGCAATTCATGAGCAGGCGTCCGCCGGAGGTTGATAAGCAGTGCGGCCCGAATGACATTGGCGTCGATTTCGCCAATATCTGCGCGATACCCTCTGATGACACCACTTCGTTCCAGATTAGTAACGCGTTCGCTCGTGGCACTCCGCGACAATCCTATACGCCCTGCAAGCGTTTTAAGCGCTATACGCGCCTCTTTCGACAGGATTGCCAGTATCTCACGATCTTTTGCATCAAGTTCACGCATCATAACCCTATTCGCTTCACCGGACATATGCCGGTTCATTCCGACAATGTGCCGGTTTGGCCGACAGGATACTTGATGCCCGAAAATCCTTTGCATGCCAAGCTGGAGACAAGAAATGTAACCTGGAAAATATTAGCTATGACGGATCTTTCTCATCCTGCACCTCAGTTTTCGGCGTCCGGTGCCGAACGCCTGGCAAAAGAAGTTTTTGGCGTGGACGCAGTTGCTTCTCAACTCGACAGTGAGCGCGATTGTAATTTTCGTCTGAAAACCGGTACGGATGCGGATTGGATATTGAAGATTGTCAATGCAAGCGAACCGAGAGTTGAAAGCGAGTTTCAAACCGCCTTGCTCAATCACCTGGCAGCAGCAAATTCCGGTCTTGCCGTTCCCTATTTGAAATCAAGCCTCAGCGGAGAGGTGCTGGCATCGACGCTATCGGATAGTGGCGAACAGCATGCATTGCGTCTCGTGGGCTGGTTGCCAGGAACGCCGCTTGCCGAAGTGAAAAGAACGTTCGCACTGATGCGCAATCTCGGACGCGCGCTGGGTGAACTGGACCAAGCCCTTCAAGGCTTTATCCATGTTGGCGCTTTGCGCTCGCTCGACTGGGATTTGCGTCACGCTGGACGAGCGCGTGAGCGTCTGCATTTCATCGATGATGCCGACAAGAAGGCGTTGCTCGAACGCTTCATTACCCGCTTCGAAAACCTCGTCGAACCAAAACTAACTGGGTTGCGTGCGCAAGTCATTCACAACGATGCCAATGACTGGAACGTCCTTGTTGACAATAATAATAATGAAGAAATAGCAGGCCTGATCGATTTTGGTGATGCTGTTCACACGATACTGATCGCCGAAGTGGCGATCGCTTGTGCCTATGCTGCACTCGATACGCAAGATCCGATCGGCGCTGCAGCAGCTGTTACAGCGGGTTTTCACGAGCGTTATCCGTTACAGCCGCAGGAAGTTGACCTGCTCTTTGACCTGATTGCCATGCGTTTGGTTACAAGCGTGACATTCTCTGCATCGCGCCGCGAGAAAACCGATGACAATCCTTATCTTGCAATAAGTGAAGCACCTGCATGGCGTTTGTTGGAAAAAATGGATGCGATGAACCCGCGCTTTGCAACAGCAATTCTGCGCAAGGCTTGCGGTTTCGACGCGATTGACGGTGCAAGCCTTATTCGCAACTGGGTTCGAGCGAATGTCAAAAAATTTGCGCCGATTGTCCGGCCTGCAGCAGCGACACTCACCAAGGCGATCGTTCCTTACGGCGATGCTTCACATTTCATGACGGTGGCGTCAGCTGAACAACGTGCGACAGAAGCCACACAATGGTGGGATGATTACTGCTCAAAGAACAATATCGAGCTCGGAATTGGCTCTTGGGGCGAAAAGCGGACCGTTTACACAGATAAAGCCTTTGAATCGCGCTTTATTGAAGGCAAGCGCCGCGTTCACCATCTTGGCGTCGATTTGTTCATGCCTGCCGGCACACCCTTATACACCCCCCTTGCAGCAACGGTTGTAAGTGTTGAAATTGAACATGAACCGCTTGGCTATGGTGGTCTGGTTAAACTCAAGCATGCTCCAGAAGATTGCCCGCCCTTCGTTACACTTTGGGGGCACATGGCTCATGAAGCACTCGGTCGGTTGCAACCAGGTCAGAGCCTTGAGGCAGGCGATCTTGTGGGTCATATGGGCGATATCCACGAGAACGGTGGATGGACCCCTCATCTTCATTTTGAAATGACGACCGACGTCAATCTGAGCGCGACAGACATTCTCGGTGTTGGCGAAGCTGAATATCTCGATGTATGGGCCGATCTCTTTCCAGATGTCGCAGACCTGGCCGGCATCCCACCGGAAACATTTACGCAAGAAGGGCGAAGCCGCTCCGAAATCATCGAGAAACGCAAGGAAATCCTGCTCCCGAACCTCTCAATCTCCTATTCCGAACCGATAAAGTTCGTAAGGGGTGAAGGCGCGTGGCTTATTGATGACCGCGGGAGATCCTATTTAGATTGCTTCAACAATGTCTGCCATATCGGCCATGCTCACCCGGAAGTGGTCGAAGCCATTGCGCGTCAGGCAGCATTGCTCAACACCAATACTCGCTATCTGCACGATAACATTGTTGAATATGCGCAAAGACTGACTGCTACCCTTCCTGAGGGACTAACCGTTGCTTCATTTGCCTGTTCAGGCAGTGAGGCCAACAGCCTAGCATTGAGAATGGCGCGCAATCACACGGGACGAAATGAAGCGATTGTTCTTGATTGGGCTTACCACGGTACGACGCAGGAACTCATTGATCTAAGCCCTTACAAATACAAGCGCAAAGGCGGAAAAGGGCGGCCTGCACACGTGTATGAAGGGGTGATCCCTGATAGTTATCGTGCGCCCGAAGACTGGCCGTTGGAAGAACATGCAAAAAGATTTTCTCACAATATAGCTGAGATGATCGATGCTATGCGCCAAGCAGGCCGCGCACCCGCTTTCTTTTTGGCAGAGTCCATTCCAAGCGTCGCCGGTCAGGTCTTCCTGCCAGAGGGCTATTTGAAGGAAGTCTACGCCATGGTACGTGCAGCCGGGGGGATTTGCATAGCCGATGAAGTGCAAGTTGGTTTTGGCCGGGTTGGGAGTCATTGGTGGGCATTTGAACTCCAGGATGTTGTACCGGACATCGTCACCATGGGAAAACCAATCGGCAACGGACACCCGATGTCGGCTGTTGTAACAACCCGCGAGATTGCTGACAGTTTCAACAATGGCATGGAGTACTTCAACACCTTTGGTGGCAATCCTGTCTCGTGCGCCGCGGGCCTTGCGGTACTAAACGTTATCGAACGTGACCGGCTGCGCGAAAATGCATTCGAAGTCGGCAACTACCTCATCAACGGTTTTAAAGAGATGCAAAAGCGTTTCGATATTATCGGCGATGTCCGCGGGCAAGGGCTTTTCCTTGGTATTGAACTGGTCACTGATCGCAAAACAAAAGCACCCGCAACCGATCTGGCCCGGCGCATTAATGATGGTGCGCGCGAGCGTGGTATCTTGATGGGCACAGAAGGGCCATATGACAACGTGCTCAAAATGCGACCGTCGATGGTATTCAGTCGTGAGAATGCCGACCACTTGCTCAGTGTTCTGGCGGATAGTTTTGAGGCTGCATTGAAATAACTCTTAGTGAAAATTGAATGACGAGGGGGCCGTGTATCTCTTTGCTTCTTGAAGCGAACACGACCCCTCGTCAGTGAAGGCTTCGTCGTCTAGGCCCAAAGCTTCAAAATTTAGTGAAAGAATTTGGCAGACCAAAGCCGCGGCCAGGTGCCGACAATATGCCGGTTAGTTCCGGCAATGTGGCGGGGCGGCAGACATATTGCAGGATGCTTGCAAATCAACGCTGTGCCAAGCTCGACGTTGAAGGTTCATGGCAAACCATAACCCTAAAACAAAAAGACAAATCCAGAGGAAACCAAACATGATGCGTTCCACGATTAAGAGCCTCCTTGCAGTTGCTACCATTGCAATTGGCGCCAGCTTCTCAAACATGCCTGCTCAAGCTGATGAGCTGGAAAAGCTCAAAGAAACTGGTGAAATGCGGATTGCTATGAGCGGCCAGTATCCACCGTTCAGCTTTACAAATGAGAACAACGAAGTTGTCGGTTTCGACGCTTCCATTGGTACTGCAATTGCGGACAAGATGGGTCTGAAAGCCAAGATTGTCACAACACCTTTTGATGGGATCATTGCTGGTCTTCTGGCAAAAAAATATGATGCCGTTGTCGCGTCAATGACCATCACACCCGAACGAGAAAAAGCAGTAGATTTTGTAGGTCCCTATTATCATGCAGGCCGCACCATCGTCGTAAAGGACGGTTCGGCAATTATGAAGCTCGAAGACCTTAACGGCAAAACCGTCGGGGTGACCATGGGTGATGCCCATGAGAAGTGGGCGAAGGCTCAGGGTGATCTGACAGTGCGCACCTATAAGGGCCTCCCGGAAATGCTGATTGATCTGGATGCCGGCCGCCTCGACGCTTTGGTCATGGACAGCATCCCAGTTATGATCGCAGTTAAAGAAACAGGTCAGAAAGTGCGTATTCTGGACACACCCGATATTGAAGGCGGACGTGTAGCCCTTGGCATTGCGATCCGCAAAAATAATCCAGAACTCAAAGCGGCAATGCAGAAGACCCTCGACGACATGCTCGCTGATGGTTCTTATGAAAAGATCTCGATGCAGTGGATTGGCAGCGACATCCGCTAATCGCATCTTAGTCCGGCCCGGTAGTCCGGGCCGGTTTCCATGATTTTTCGGAGTATCTCCATGGATATTGCGTTGATGCAACGCGTCCTGCCTTTTTTTCTGGAGGCAGCATGGGTCACAGTGCAGATTTCCGTACTTTCGCTGCTTCTGGGATTCGTCGTCGCCGGATTTCTGGTGATGGCCAGGTTATCGAATAGTGCCATTCTGCGGTTTTTATCTTCGGCTTATGTAAGCATCTTCCGCGGTACACCTTGCCTCGTTCAATTGTTCGTTCTTTATTTCGGCGGGCCACAGATCGGCCTGGAACTTGAACCCTATGCTGCAGGTGTTATTGGTCTGGGGTTGAACATCGGCGCCTATATGGCTGAATCCATCCGCGGCGCTATCGCAAGCGTCGATAAAGGACAGACCGAAGCAGCTCGTTCTATAGGTTTTGATCGGGAAAGAACGTTGCGACTGATCGTCTTGCCACAAGCTGCACGGCTGATGATCCGACCCCTCGGCGTTAATGCTGTCGCGCTCGTCAAAGGTTCAGCCTTGGTTTCGACAATCTCTGTGGTTGAACTGACATATACCGCACAGCGGTTTATCAGCTCGACCTATAAACCCTTCGAGATTTTTGCCGTAGCAGCCGTTCTTTATATGCTCATCGTCTATGTTGTCGTCATGATTGTCGATCAACTTGACAAACGTTTTGCTGCGCGCTGAAGGAGGACCTTGATGCCGTCACTCGATTTCAGCATTGTTTTACCTTATGCAGACATTCTCATTACAGGTCTGTGGTGGACACTGGTTCTCGCCGTAGCCTCCAGTGTGCTCAGTTTTGCATTTGGTATTTTATTCGCCCTTACAGTCCTTTATGCGCCTTCTTTGCTTTCTTACCCCGTTCGCTTCTTCATGTGGCTTTTTATGGGGACGCCTTTGCTGCTGCAGCTTTACCTGATTTACTACGGTCTTGTGCAGGTGGGCATCGATATTCCAGCGCTGTTTGCGGGGATCATTGGCCTCAGTCTGCATTTTGCAGTCTATAACGCCGACGTCATCCGGGCGGGAATAGTCTCAGTTGATCCGGGACAAACCGAAGGGGCAAGGTCCATCGGTCTTAGCCGCACCCAGACCTTGCGCTATGTTGTTATTCCGCAAGCAATACGCAACACGGTCCCTCCAATTGGCAACAACATGATTGTCTTGCTCAAAGACACCTCGCTTGTTTCAATCATTGGAATTGCAGAACTGGTACACAGCGCTCAAATAGCAATCAGCGAGACCTACAGTCCGTTTGAATTCTATCTCACAGCAGCCGCCCTCTACTATTTGGCCAATCTGGTAATGGAAGCGGGTCTGCGCCGTATCGAAAGAAAAGTGGAGGTAACGCGATGAGCACACTCTCGCCAATGGTCGAAGTGAAGGGTGCCCGCAAAGCCTATGGCGCACTCGATGTCCTCAAAGGTATTGACCTTTCCGTAACCCGAGGGCAGATCGTCGCGATCATCGGGCCAAGCGGTTCAGGAAAGAGCACCTTGCTAAGGTCGATCAACCACCTTGAGACACTCAATGGCGGCGAAGTATGGCTTGATGGGATCCAGGTGAACCAGCCACTTAAAGGTCAGGCATTTGAAAAGCACATCAATACGGTGCGTCAACAAATGGGAATGGTGTTTCAGCACTTCAATCTGTTCCCTCATTTGACGGTTGTGGAGAATATAACGCTCGGTCCCATCAAACTCAAAGGTGTGAACAAGGGGCAGGCGCGTGAACTCGCATTATCACTACTGACGAAAGTTGGCCTCGCGAATAAAGCAGACGCATACCCTTCGCAACTTTCCGGTGGTCAGAAACAGCGCGTCGCGATCGCAAGAGCATTGGCAATGCAACCGAAGGTGATGTTGTTTGATGAAGCAACCTCAGCGCTTGATCCCGAACTGGTCGACGAAGTTAACCTCGTCATGCGCCAGCTTGCTGCAGAACACATGACGATGCTTATTGTCACCCATGAAATGCGGTTTGCCGGAGAAGTCGCCGACAAGATCCTCTTCATGGATGGTGGAGTGGTCGTGGAAGAAGGCACGCCTGACGAAATCCTGCGTCATCCGAAACAGGACCGGACGCGGACCTTTCTTAAAAATTACCTGGCTGCCTGAGCCTGAAATCATCCAAAGTAAAGCGCCGGCGTAAGCCGGCGTTTTTTATACGGCATCGAACAAACATGAGAGCGCTTGCCGAAAGTGCGAAGCGGTTCGGACCAAGATGCGCGTAAAACCAGATGATCAGAGAGTTTCCAGCGAGATAATCAAAAGAGGCAGTGCTCGAGATTGCTGAGCCGGGATCTCCGCGATATTTTAAGGGGTTGAGTTGCCTTACGAAAACTCCGCCCTATCCTTTAAGAAATGTCAAAATCCAAAGACCAAGATGAACCTTCATCCCGGCAAGGCTCGTCAATTTTTTCATTCGATGGGCTTACAATTGTCAAACCCGATCGTCTAAGTCGTTCGATCCAATCAAAGCCGCTAAGCGAATTTGCCTTCTTCTTCGATCTTGATGGCACTTTGCTCGATCTCGCGCAAACACCGGATGGTGTTTTGGTCGAAAGTGGCCTGCAAGAGAATCTGAAACATCTCTATCGGCAAACAGATGGAGCGGTCGCGATTGTAACCGGTCGATCTATCGAGTTTGTTGACCAACTCTTTCCCCAACATCCTTTTTGCGTTGCGGGACTCCATGGTGCAGAACTTCGCAGTGCATCGGGTAGCGCTGTGCCGTCTTACAACGCAGTGTCGCGCCCCCACGCATCTGGCGATGCTTATTCGCAGGCCCTTCAACACGCAACATCAAAGGCAGCCGATCTTGCCGGCGTGATTGTTGAAGACAAAGGCGGGGCCTTTGCACTTCACTATCGCAAGGCACCCGACATGGCAAACCTTGTTGATAATATCATGCAATCCGCCGTGAGCCTGGCGGGTGATGCCTATGCGCTGCAAATCGGAAAATTTGTCTGCGAACTGAAGCCTAAGAGTGCCGATAAGGCAATGGCGGTTCGCCGTCTCATGGCAGCCGCTCCTTTCGTTGAGAAAACGCCTATAGCTCTCGGCGACGATGTCACTGATGAAGCAATGTTCGATCAGGTTAATAGAATGGGTGGCGTAAGCATCCGTGTCAGTTCCTCGTTTGATGGAAACAAAACCGTCGCTTCGATGGTTATAGCGTCTCCAAAGTTAATGAGGAATTGGATTGGGAGTTTATGTCAGTGAAGAGTTCCAAAGACTTAGGAGTGAGTGCTTGTGTCCCTTATCCTGAATTTGGGGAGCGGCGCCCGTGAGCAGATTGATTGTCGTCTCAAATCGCGTCCCTGACCCGGATCGTCCGCCTGCAGGCGGCCTTGCGGTTGCCGTTCATGCTGCACTCAAGGAACGCGGCGGGATATGGATGGGCTGGTCAGGAAAATCGAGTGGCGACAAGGATCCCGGTCCCTTGAGCATACGGGAAGAAGGGGCGATCACCTATGCATTGTCGGATCTGTCAGACCAGGACCTTTCTGAATATTACGCAGGTTTAGCCAACAGCGTCCTGTGGCCGCTTTGTCATTATCGTATCGACCTTACTGATTACGCTCGCCGCGATATGGCTGGCTATCTGCGAGTGAACCGGTTTTTCGCCGAAAAACTCAGGCCTTTGATTAAGCCAGACGATATCATCTGGATCCACGACTATCATCTGATACCATTGGCGGCAGAACTGCGTCAGATGGGAATAAAAAACCGCATAGGTTTTTTCATGCACATACCATGGCCCTCTCCGGATGTGTATTTGACGCTCCCCGTACAAAGTGCTCTGCTTACTGCAATGACAGCCTATGACCTCATTGGTTTTCAGACAGAAGATGATGCCGAGAACTTTGCGCTCTGCCTTGGTAGAGGTGGTGTTGCTACAAAAATGGAAGGGAAACAAGGCCTGTTTACCAGCGAGCTAAGGACCTTTCAGGTTGGCGCCTTTCCCATCGGCATTGATGTGGGCGCCTTTGCACCGGCGGAACAATCAGAAACTACCAGTTCCACCATTCAACGGTTCAAGCGTTCCCTTGAGGGGCGAGAACTGATTATCGGTGTGGACCGTCTCGACTATACGAAAGGCATTCCCGAACGCCTCCGCGGCTATCGCAGGTTCCTGGAAGTCAACCCGGGATGGCATGGAAGAATTACTTTCGTGCAGGTAACGCCAAAAAGCCGTTCTGAAGTCGCGCAATATGATGCCTTGCAGCACGAAGTGGCTGAAATCGCCGGGCAGATAAACGGGACAATAGGGCGATTGGATTGGACGCCAGTGCGCTACGTCAATCGTGCATTTAGTCATCAATTGCTAGCGGCCGTTTATCGTATGGCCAAAGTGGCGCTCGTAACACCACTGAGGGACGGGATGAACCTTGTAGCCAAGGAATATGTTGCAGCCCAGGATCCGGATGATCCAGGTGTACTCATACTTTCGCGTTTTGCTGGTGCTGCACGTGAACTTGGCAAGGGTGCGTTACTCGTCAACCCATACGACGTCGAGACTATCGCAGATGCCATTGCGCGGGCTGCCTCAATGCCGCTTGAACAACGCATAGAACGCTATCGCTTCATGATGGAAGCCGTTCGAACGAACGATGTTTTTCATTGGTGTCGCAACTATCTAGGCCAACTTGGCGGAGAAAGAATTGCTGCATGAGAAAGCAAAAAGGCCGACCGCATTTCAGCGGCCGGCCTTGGTATCGCTTAATCGACGCGCTTAGGCTGCGAGAGCCTCGTCGTTGCTCGTAGGAACTTCGGAAATGGTCTTAAGAACCTGCGAGGCAATTTGATATGGGCAGCCCTGAGAGTTCGGACGGCGGTCTTCCAGATAGCCCTTGTAACCGTTCTGAACGAATGAATGCGGCACGCGGATCGACGCACCACGATCGGCTACACCATACGAGAATTTATTCCAAGGAGCCGTTTCGTGCTTGCCGGTCAGGCGCAAGTGATTGTCAGGACCGTAAACATCAATATGCGCCTGCAGATTGGCTGCAAACTGGTCCATCAGAGCTTCGAAATAGGCCTTCCCGCCAACTTCACGCATGAATTTGGTCGAGAAATTGCAGTGCATGCCAGAGCCATTCCAGTCAGTGTCACCCAATGGCTTGCAATGGAATTCAATATCAATGCTGTACTGTTCGCAGAGACGAAGAAGGAGGTAACGCGCAATCCACATCTGATCTGCAGCGTTTTTCGATCCCTTTCCAAAAATCTGGAATTCCCACTGGCCCTTGGCGACTTCAGCATTGATGCCTTCGTGATTAATCCCAGCGTCGAGGCAAAGATCAAGGTGTTCCTCGACGATTTTGCGGGCAATCGATCCGACGTTTTTATAACCTACGCCCGTATAGTATGGGCCCTGAGGTGCTGGAAAGCCCTGTTCCGGAAAGCCCAGCGGGCGGCCGTTTTCGTAAAAGAAATATTCCTGCTCAAAACCAAACCAGGCATCTTCATCTTCAAGAACGGTTGCACGGCTGTTGGATGGATGCGGTGTGATGCCATCGGGCATCATGACTTCGCACATGACGAGTGCACCGTTCTTGCGCGCAGGATCCGGGTAGATTGCAACAGGCTTCAATACGCAGTCAGAGCTTTTGCCCTCAGCCTGCAGGGTAGATGAGCCGTCAAAGCCCCAGTTCGGCAGCTGCTCGAGCGTTGGGAAGGCATCATATTCCTTGATCTGGGTCTTACCACGCAGGTTCGGGGTGCTGTAACCATCCAACCAGATATATTCGAGCTTATATTTTGTCATAACCTAGTCTCTCTTGTCCTGCGTTATAAATCAAAAGTTCATGCACTGGTCGCCAACATACGGCGATTGTGCCTCTGAATTTATAGAAGCAAGTCCCGTGCCAAGTTGAAAAAATGAATAACTTAGAGCGAAAAACTGATACCAATCACACTTATTGGCACGTGTCGCTCCTATGATCAGGGGGCAATGTCCGAAAAACATGCGTCGGGTTCAATATGCCTGCTCATTGCATAGGCGGCTGCCTAAATAATAATCAGAACCGGATCGAGAGTGTCCGTCGGTGACCTCAAAGTGAAGAAATCTCGGCGACTTGGTTGATTTGGGTCGATCAAGAAAACCGACAAAGTCGATCCGCGCCGAGAGGGGTCGCTCAAACAAATGGCGTGACGGCGCCCGCAAGCTTTATCAGGCATAGGAGCGTCTGCGGGGATCGGATCACCAACGGGGTGGGCGTATCACAACAAATTTGTATCAATACTGCGGCGAACACGCTTGAGCGCAGAGCGCATGACGCGGTCCAGGATATGAAGTGCTATGGCGTTAGAATAGGCAATTGTTGCAAATCGACGATGGACATCGCAGAAACACTCTAAGGCTTCAACGTTAGCAGTTTGCCCATCAACAAGGCACTATTTGCGCTATTCCGTCGGCTGCTCCTCGGAGGTGATCAACAATTTGTCGATTCTTCTGCCGTCGAGGTCCACGATTTCAAATATCCAGCCGTTCTTGCTGAATGTTTCGCCAACTTCTGGCAAATGCTTCAATTCTTCCAGAACAAAACCGGCGACCGTATTGTATTCGACATCATCGTCTACAGGAAAACGCATGAACTCTGAGAATTCATCAATCGGCATCCAGCCCGAGACCAGGTAGGAGCCATCGGCTCTTCGAACAATCGCTTGCTCTGCCACGTAATCTTCCTGCATCGCGCCAATGATTGCTTCCATTACGTCGCCAGCGGTAATCACGCCCTCGAAATGTCCATACTCATCGTAAACCAGAACCATGTGTGTTGGCGTTCCCCGGATCGCTTCCACAACATCAAGAGCATCAGAGAAGTCCGAAACAACGGGGACTTCTTTAATGATTTCCCGAATATTCACGTTGCCTGTAGCCGAAAGCGCGTTGAAAAAATCACGAGCCTGCAGAACGCCTAGGATTTCGTCAGAATTTTCGCCCCGGACGGGAAGGCGTGAACGACTGCTTTGTTGCACTTGATCTCGAATGACATCGATGCCGTCGTGAACGTCGATCATCTCAACCTCAAGACGCGGCGTCATTAAACCGCTCGCGGTCCGATCCGCAAGGCGCATAACGCCCGCGATCATCTTCGACTCTTCCGTCTCAATAACGCCTGCGCTCTGCGCTTCTGCAAGAATGGACTTTATTTCTTCGTCCGTAACCCCATCGCCTGATTTACCAGCTTGACCGAGCAATCTCAAAATCAGACGGCCTGACATATCCAATAGCCACACCAAAGGAGCTGCTAACCGGGACAGCAAGATCATTGTCGGCGCGACACGGCTCGCCACAGCCTCAGGTTCACGCAGCGCGATTTGCTTTGGAACGAGTTCTCCGACGATCAAGGAGAGATAGGTAATGATGACCACCACCGATCCAACGCCGAGAGCATCTGCGAGGGAAGGGGACATGCCCCGATCAAGCAGCCAGGCGGTCAGTCGGGCGCCAAGTGTTGCGCCGGAAAATGCGCCAGACAAGACGCCAACCAGCGTAATCCCTATCTGGACCGTGGAAAGAAAACGGCCTGGATTTTCGCCAAGCGCAATCGCCATGCTGGCGCCACGGCTCCCTTTATCCGCGAGCACTCTTAATCTTGCCGGCCGTGAAGAAACAACAGCGAGCTCGGACATCGCAAGGACGCCGTTAAGTAGCGTCAGCAGCACGACAATGATAATTTCAAAATACAATATCGTTCCTCAGATCATAGGCCATGAGCGTCGACTAAAACCCCCTACAGGATACCAATGGCCCAATAGCCAAATATCTTACTTCAAATGACGATATCGCCAAATCCAATCAAGACTATCCACTATAAAGGTTTTTCTGTCGACCGGGGCACACGTGCGCTCCTCAGGATCTCGACGACCATTTCAGAAGCCTTCTCTAACGAGCTGACTGGCAGAAACTCGTAAATGGAATGGAAATTGTGGGCACCACAGAACAGATTAGGGCACGGCAATCCTCTTTCGGACAAAACCGCACCATCATACCCGCCGCGCATAGGAACCGGCTTTGGTTCAACACCAATCGCTTTCATCGCGTTGAGAGCAAGGCTTACAGGATAACGATTTTCTCCCTGCAGTGCCTCTGCAACATTACGATAAACCGCCTTGTAGTCTGAACGAACCGCTTCGTCGCCGTAAAGCTGTTTGAAACTTGTCACAAGCTGCTCAACAAACAAACGACGTGTTTCGAAACCCTTAGTTGTGAAATCCCTTATGTCGATCACCAGACTTGCTTCGGCAACACTTCCCTGGATAGATTTTACCCAATAATAGCCTTCAGTACCCTCGGTGTATTCCGGTCGCTCTCCCGCT
Source organism: Brucella sp. NBRC 12950 (assembly GCF_030268145.1). Classification (NCBI taxonomy): domain Bacteria; kingdom Pseudomonadati; phylum Pseudomonadota; class Alphaproteobacteria; order Hyphomicrobiales; family Brucellaceae; genus Brucella; species Brucella sp. NBRC 12950. The sequence continues at coordinate 15,944 of NZ_BSQC01000025.1, read as the reverse complement.
GGAAGCATAGCGATAAACTGTTGCGCATAGAGTATGGCGTTGCGCAATTTTCCCTTGGCTGACATCGGATGAGCGGGTTGGCCTTGTAGCGTGATGTGAAATTCACCTGCATTCCAATTCTCATAAACGATTTCACCCAAAGCACAGCAATCAAGCGTATAGGCAAAATCTGCATGCAACGAAGCAACATCCAGTGCCTTTGCGCCGCGCAACCCGATTTCTTCATCAGGAACAAAAACCACTTTGACGATGCCATGCTCAATCTCAGGATGGGCGGTAAGGACTTGCATCGCGTGCATTATTTCTGCAATGGCTGACTTATTATCAGCCCCGAGCAGGCTGGTGCCGTCGGTCACAATGATACGATCGCCAACATAGGCTTCGAGCTCGGGAAACTCGGAAACCGCCATAACGGCCCCGGTTTCCGCATTAAGCAAAATATCGCCGCCATTATATTCGACCACTTTGGCATTTGTGTCGGTCACATACTCAGCCGAAGTGTCGAGATGTGCCACCCAAGCAATCGTCGGGAACTGAACATCTTTATCTAAGATGTTCGCAGGCAAGGTGCCAACAACAATCGAATGATCGCGTTCTTCGACTTCCATTCCGAGTGCACGCATTTCGCTTGCAAGAAATCGGGCGAGCACTGTTTGCCCCTCGCTTGAAGGAAGCGTGTCGGCATTTGGCACAGCAGTGGTATTAATACGCGTGTAAGTTAAGAAGCGATCTACAATATTCATGCTTGGTACTCGGCTATTGATTTAGGCTGTGCGAATGCGACCCTGGGATAGTGTCGGACAGTGAGCCATTATGCTCTCCGTCCGACGTCATTTCTGAAACTCGGCTCAGTAAGCCCTATTCTTCAATGTCGACATCTTCGAAGAGATATCCGCCAAAGGGATCAATGCGAAAGTTTTTGACTTTCTTGCTGATTGGCTGCTCCACGATTTGATGGGCGATCGTAAGCCAAGGTGCTTGTTCCTTGAACACAACCTGGGCCTGTTCGTATAGTTCCGTGCGTTTTGTTATATCAGTCGTCAATTTGGCACTTTGGATGAGCTTTTCAAAATCTTCCTGGCACCAGTTGGCCCGATTAGCGCTGCCAACAGCCTGGCAACTCAGAAGTGCGGCGAGGAAATTGTCCGGATCCGCAATTCCTCCTGTCCAGCCGAGCATAACGGCGCCATCCCGATCCTTTTCGAGGGAACGCTTGAGATATTCACCCCAATCATAAGTCACAATTTCAGCAGTAACCCCGACTTTTGCGAAATCGGACTGAATGAGCTCCGCTGCTCGGCGGGCATTTGGCATATAAGGGCGTTGCACCGGCATCGCCCAGATCTTCATCTTCAGATCTTTTACGCCTGCCTGCTCAAGCTGTTTGCGAGAGGCTTCGGGATCATAAGCGTCGTCCTTCACGCTTTTGTTGTAGCCCCAGACGCTCGGTGGCAATGGGTTCACGGAGGGAACAGCTGAGCCCAGATAAACCGCTTCGATAATGGCTTTCTTATTGACTGCCATGTTGAGGGCCTTTCGGACCCGAACGTCGTCAAACGGCTTTTGCTGGGTATTATATGCGAGGAAAGACAGGTTTAAACCTTCTTTGCTCTGCATCTCAATGTCTGGATCCTTTTTCATCTCGGCGATATCTGCGGGGTTGGGAGCCGCAATAACGTGGCACTCGCCAGAATTCAGCTTCTGATGACGCACGGCAGCGTCGGGCGTGATGGCGAAAATAAGATTGTCGATTTTTTGCTTACCTGCCCAATAATCCGGATTGGCCTGATATCTGATCGCGCTATCCTTCTGATAGGCAACAAACTGATATGGTCCGGTTCCCACCGGTTGCTGGCTGAATTCTTCAATACGATTTTCCGCAACAAGTTTGTCGGCATATTCTTTCGATTGAATGACCGCGAATGTTAAGGACAATGTCGGGATGAAGGTGGCCTCTGGCCGCGACAGAATGAATTTGACGGTGGAGTCGTCGATCTTTTCAATTTTGTCGATCAGCGTAGGAAAGGAATAGGCGCCAAACTGTGGCCAGGTGCCCTGGTTGTAATATGGATTGTCCTTGTTGCCTTGGCGCTCAAAGGTAAAGATGACATCGTCTGCATTGAAATCTCGGCTAGGTGTGAAAAAGCTGGTGGTGTGAAACTTCACACCCTTCCGCAGATGAAATGTGTATTGCCTGCCATCAGCGGATACTTCCCAGCTCTCCGCAAGCCCAGGCTCCAACTCGGTTGAACCACGCTTTATCTTGATCAAGCCATTCGAAACATTGCGGGCCGAGGCGTCATAAACTGCGCCGGATGTCGTCTGTGCTGCATCGAACATTTCGGGAGAGGCTTCGGAACAATAGACCAAAGTCTTGGACATTGCCATGTTAACAGCAAAGCTACTAAGTGCGGTGGCAACCAATGCGGCTGAAACCATTTGTCCGTAAATCTTCATGTGCCTACATTCCCTTATTGTCATCTCACGCTGTCGCGTGGCTTGCGCTTTCCGGTATCCTGATGATTCTAAACCGTTATATGATCGTTCAAATGAAGTTCGCACAAGCTCCATATTGCTAAAGCGAGTTGAAACTCACCTGGCGGCCGATCTTTCGTAAGCGATGAAAGCAGTCGTGCATCTAAGATGAAGTGGTTTGCGCGGGAGAGGGCCCGCATGAATTTTGAGGACGATTTAATCACTATTCGCCCCAGGGCGATCTGTTCTCCAGATGCTAAATTCAATGGAGGATTTTGCGGGCGCGCGCGTGCACTGAAATTAGCAACAGGCACCATAATTCACTAAGAGCTCGCGGAATTGAGCGTTGTTTGGCGTCTGTTTCCCGGTGCAACTGAAAATCGCAGTCCGGTTTCGAGCTTAATCTGGCCGACGTTCCCTGCTCAGTGTGTGTTTCCGATCAAACGCGGTGAGAGCAAGCGCGCCGAAAGACGTTCGCAACGGTTCATATGTTCTGCAAAATGCGCGGCATTCGTTTCTGAGATCGAATAGTTCTCCGGTCCGGTCGGCCGGCTAGTTTCATATAAATCAAGGATCATGAGCCTGATCAACATTCCTGCATAGTGGCATGAACTCATTTTGAGGCTTAGACTATTTAGCTCTTCAGTTTCGTTTTCATCTATTATGCGCAAAATACGATCCATGCCAATTTGATCAACCGCCGTAATCTTCGCTCTTGCAGTAGAGAGCGCGGCACCATCGTGGGTCTCTAAAGCTTCTTGAAGAAGCGCCTCAAGCTCTCTGGTCTGGTCGACATCACTCCAGGCCACAGGGATGTCTGTCATGGATTGGGCGACGACAGGCGTGGCAACTAGAACGCAGCAAGCAAACATTTTTACAATTTTCGTCAGTTTCTCGTACAATGGCGTTGCTCACTTCATGCTAAAAGTTTGCTTATCAGCGCGTTTGGCTATTAAAATAATCCGAGGGAAGGCGCCCTAGGCTCCGCTTGAACGTTGCTGAAAAAGCGCTCGCACTTTGGTATCCACAATCCAGCGCAATACTGACAATTGGCTCCCGCGCAGCCAACTGTGGCAAGGCTTTCAGCATCCGAAGCTGTTGCCGCCAACGGCCATAGGTCATGCCCGTTTCTCGTTCGAAATGTCGCATGAAACTTCTTCTGCTCATTCCGGATTGCGCAGCTGCTTCCTCTATAGACAACGTAGTGTTTGGTTCTGCTTCTAAAGCAAAGCACAACTTGCTTAGACGTTGAGACGTTGGCATTGGCAGATTGAGCGGCTCGGTTGGAAGAAAAGTTAATTCCTCCAATAACAACTCGCAGACACGTTGTGCGAAGGGTGTGGCATTAAGAGCCTTAACTTGCAACTCAATCATTCGTAATATCAACTCACGCAGTAAGGGCGAAACTTCCACGACGCCACAAATTGAAGGAAGCGTTTCGATAGCTTCCGGTCGGATAAAGAGCGTCCGAAATTCGACGGGCCCATGGCTTCGTGTCGCGTGCTCGATCATCGCGGGCACCCAGACCGCGCGATTTGGCGGGACAACCCAATGACCTGTTTTGGTGGAAACCGTGACAATACCGGACCGGGCATAGATGAGCTGGGCGTCTTCGTGGCGATGGGATGTTCTCGAAAATGCCGTGTCATCTTGAGCAATGGCAGTGACGGCAAGCCTAACGGGCGGCGGATAAGAGAGCGACATAGATTGACCCTTTAGAGCTATTAACAGGCCTTTACAAGCGAGAATGCCAACCTTCTTTCATGTATTAGCTGTCAATGAAACCATATTCGGAAGAGTCTACCGTGCCTTTTTTCATGCTGACGAGAAATTTCAAGCTCGGAAAACATTCTTTTACATCAGAGTTGCTGCGTGCTGTCGAAGCCGTGTTTCGACCTCGACTTAGAAGCGACCGTTGCTGTCCTTGGCAACGCAACGGTCGTACCTGCCATCGAACTATCGAAGTTGACGCCGCAATACCCAAATATTGAAAGAAATTACCGTGATGATGCAGACCCCAGATCAAAAATACCGTCCGTTTTTATCTCCGATTAATCTGGTTGATCGCCAATGGCCCAGCCGGCGATTGACGCAAGCGCCGCGCTGGGTTTCGACAGATTTGCGCGATGGAAATCAGGCGCTCGCCGACCCCATGAATGGCGAGAAGAAAATGCGCTTCTATCGGATGCTCTTAGAAATCGGTTTCAAGGAAATCGAAGTTGCCTTTCCATCTGCCTCGCAAACGGAGTTCAATTTTGTCAGGCAACTGATCGAGTGTGATCTGGTTCCGGAAGACGTGACGATTCAGGTTCTGACCCAGTCAAGAGCGGACCTGATCGCACGCACTTTCGAAGCTCTACAGGGGGCAAAGCAGGCCGTCGTTCATCTTTATAACGCTACAGCTCCACTCTTCCGTCGTGTCGTCTTTGGGATGGACAAGCAGCAGATCATCGATTTGGCCGTGAGTGGTGTTGCCGCCATGGTGACTGAAAGCTGCAAACAGCCAGAGACACGGTGGACTTTTGAATATTCGCCGGAAACTTTTTGTTTTACGGAACCTGATTTTGCTTTGGAAATATGCGAGCGTGTGTTGGATGTGATAAAGCCAACGCCACAAAACAAGGCAATCCTCAATCTTCCTGCGACGGTTGAGGTTTCTATGCCGAATGTCTATGCAGACCAGATCGAGTGGTTCTGCAGAAATATCTCATGCCGAGACAGCGTTATAATCAGCGTGCATCCGCATAATGATCGGGGCACTGCGGTTGCAGCGACAGAGCAAGCACTGCTTGCTGGCGCAGACCGGGTCGAGGGCTGCTTGTTTGGGAACGGCGAACGGACCGGCAATGTCGATCTCGTCACTTTGGCTCTTAATCTTTATACGCAAGGTATCGATCCGAAGCTCTATTTTCCTGAGATGCGCTCGATCGTTCGAACAGTTGAACACTGCAATGACTTGCCAGTTCATCCGCGACACCCCTATGCCGGTGAACTCGTTCATACTGCCTTTTCCGGATCGCATCAGGATGCAATCCGCAAAGGTTTCGCGGCCCATGAAACTCGCAATGATGGTATTTGGGAAATGCCTTACCTTCCCATTGACCCAATGGATATAGGTGAAAGTTACGAAGCCGTAATCCGTGTCAACAGTCAATCCGGTAAGGGAGGCGTGGCATGGATACTTGAGCAAGACCACGGGCTGAAATTGCCTCGCTCACTCCAAATCGACTTCAGTCGACGGGTTCAGGCGCACGCTGATGATAGCGGGAAAGAAATAACCGCAGAAATGATCTGGACGCTGTTTTGTGAAATTTATCATTTGAACGACAATCCGGCTTTTGAACTCTTAAGCTACAAAGAACCCCGGCCAATAAGAACTGGGGCAGCTCGAACCTTTGCCGGACGAGTTCGCCACTTAGGTAAGGAGCTGTCAATCACTGGGAAAGGGAATGGCTTAATATCCAGTACAGTCTCGGCACTTCAGTCCGGGTGCGGTATTGATTTGGAAATTGTCGATTATCATGAACATGCCTTGAGGCAGGGCGCAAATGCACAAGCGGTCGCATACATTGAATGTCGAACGCAGAACGGACATAAGATCTTTGGGGTGGGTATCGATGAGGATATCGCATTGGCGTCGGTCCGTGCTGTACTCGGCGCTGCAGCGGAGACCCTTTAATGCAATCAAACAGTAACCTCTTGCTGAGCTTGATTAGAAATGTTGTTTGATTTCGCAGCTAATTTCACAATCTGAAAAATGGTTGTAACTATCGGAAACGCTGTGACAAATGTGGCAAGCGTGAAAATCCTAACGAAGCCGATGTGTTCCTACAATGCATTGGCTTCGATGGATGTCCGCAAAAATATGCCTCATTGAAGGCACGCGAATTAGACCGAGACCGTCAACGGACGAGGCACATTGCATTCTTGGTTGATCTGCTTTCAATCTCGCAATCGCACAGAGTTTCAACTTACCCATTGCTGAACTGCAAGAAACAGCTGCGGTCAGCTGATAGAATGTCGTCAGCATCTGAATCAATGGAGTTTTGCCTCAACTATTGAACAGATGCGACCGTGCCTCAAGAAGTTCGCCCATTAATATCCCAGTAACATTGTTTGTCCCGATGCGTTCAATTTTGTATTCTGGAAAAATCGTTTGATGATCGCAGTAGCAGGACGCTAAAGGGTGCCGAATGGCCACCGCATCAATTGCGCGGTTTGTCCGGGTGCTAATTTCCGGCCACGATTACCCAGTTGGGTTGAGCTTTGGATTAATTCACTTTCAACGCCTGTCACGATGCGCCAGAATGACACGTTTCACGGATATGTAACGGTGACATTTCCCTCATTGGATTGATCTTGCCTCCTCTCGCGCGTAGGAGATTCTTATTGATGTATCCGTGGAGATTTTAAGCCCGTACTTTTTAGTGTCGAAGAAAAGTCGGGGCAAAAATTGGAGATGATCGAGCAGTCATTAAGGGTGTATATGAATTGGCTCCGGCTGAAACGATGAATTTGGAGCGAGTTGCATGCTACTAACGTCTAGGTTTGCCTTAAATATAAAGCGTGATTGTTGACATCTGATTTCTGATACCTCAATCGAAATGCGTGAGTTCTGAAATGTGAATGATTTTTGAATAAGCAGGATTTTGTAACAGTACTTGCTAATATTCAGAATGTACCTTTGATCGTTACTGGAATGCTCAAAAATTAAGTCTGTCCGTGGAGATAAAGCTCTGGTTTGGACATTGGTTCCTCGGGGATGGGGGATTTTTGAGCGGGGGTGTGGGATGAACTTTCTGGAAAAAATGACGCCGCTGGGCCTCGTTTTAGCATCATTGTTACTAACCATCAGCTTTGCGCAGGCGCAAGAAAAGCCTGCAGCCAAGCAGGATCCCTCAATTGTTCAATCAAAGCGCTTCGATGACTGGTACTATCGTTGTGCGCAGCTCAAAGCTGCGGACAGCAAGACGGTTTCACAATGCGAGGTCGCGCAGATCGCCCAGGTTAAACAGGGCGAGGAGAACGTCAATGTTCTCACGCTGGCAATTGCACAGACAGCGCCTGAAGCTGGAAAGAAATCGTCTCACAATGAGTTGCTGCTGACGGCTCTTGTTCCACTCAATGTGGTGTTGCCCATCGGTCTTGGTCTGGCCGTTGACGGCAAGAACGTCGTGACCATTCCTTATCGCAACTGCAATCAGGCTGGCTGCTGGGCGCAGCAAAAGCTTGATAAAAAAATGCTTGGAGCCTTGCAGAAGGGAAGTGCGGGGGAAGCACACCTGCGATTGATGAATGGACAAAATATCAATCTGAAGTTTTCGTTGAAAGGGCTCACCAGTGCTCTGAGCGAATTGCAAAAGCCAAATAAAGCCTGACGGATAAATTATGAAACAGTCTATTCGCCTGGGCAGGCTTTGGATCTCGCTTTGCACGGTGTTTTTTGCCTCCACATGGCCTGGCATGACGCAAGTGCCAAATGACGTCGGCTCGCCTGCCGATGACTTCATGCGCCGCCAGGCTGAGCAGGATTTGGAACAGCGATTGCGTTCGCTGGAACAGGCGACCCCGCGTGCGGTGCCCCCGCAAGGGTCCGAGCAATCCGCACCTTTAAAGCAAACCGCTAAAGGTCCGTGCTTTTCGATCAACACTGTGAAGGTCGAAGGCGTTACACTGCTTTCCGCAGAGACCCTTGCGCCCAAATTGGCTGCTTATCAAAATAGGTGCATCGGACTTTCAGACATTAATGTTCTGTTGAAAGAGATCACCAGCCTTTACATGGATGCAGGCTATATTACGTCACGCGTTTATGTGCCCGAACAGGATATTGCGAAGACCAAGGAATTGCGGCTTGTCGCGGCTGAAGGTTCACTTTCAGACATTTACCTCAATGGTCAGCCCGCAGCCTATCCCGGATTACTTGGCACAGCCTTTCCCGGGTTAAAGGACAAGCCTGTCAATATACGCGATGTTGAACAGGGTCTTGATCAGATCAATCGTCTGGCCTCAAACAATGCGAAGACAACGATGTTACCGGGAAAAGAACCCGGCGCATCCATTCTCAATGTCGAAAACAAGCCCGGTCTCCCGTGGCATTTCTCGATTGCAAATAACAATCTTGGCCAGAAATCGACGGGTTATTCGCGCTCTTCGGTTACATTCCGCATGGATAATCTGGTCAATCTGAATGACCTTTTGTCGCTCACCTATGAACACACTGGACCTGATTACCCATGGCCCAATGATGGCGTTGGGCAGAGCAACAGTATTTCCGGCTCGATCAGTGTACCTTATGGCTATTGGAGCTTCACGCTTAACGGGTCCTACTACAAATATCGTAGCCTGGTTCCGGGCAATTTCAGCGATATTGCCTCATCGGGCGATTCCGGTCAGCTGGGTTTGAGCGTCGATCGTGTCATTTTGCGCGATCAAAATTCAATCACGACGCTCAATGCGGGCCTTGCCTATAAGGAAACCAACAACTTCCTGATGGGCAATCTGATCGAAGTTGGAAGTCGGCAATACTCGGTCGCAAATTTAGGCCTTTCTCATTCGCGCCGCATGTTGGGTGGATTATGGGTCTTTGACTTGAGCTATAATCAGGGTCTTGGCATTTTTGGGGCAACCGGCCGAGGGGATCCGGGAGCGGGTGACGCAGAACCGGAGTTTTCCAAATTTACCGGTACGATCAACGTCACCAAGCCGTTTCAGCTTGCAAGCCAGAACCTGCAATTCTCAACGATGATCAATGGGCAGTATTCCCCGGATAATCTTTATGGCGCGGAACAGATTTCATTGGGCGGCTATTCCAATGTTCGTGGTACCCGCGACAGCATCCTGTTTGGCAATAGTGGTCTGTTTACCCGCAACGAGATCACCTGGCGCACGATGCCGTGGAAAAACAACGAATTGCTGAGCAAACGGTTCGGTGAATTGCGACCTTATGCGGCGATTGATTACGGCCACGTCTTCGCACAGGACCGCTTTGGCATCGAGGGCGGAGATGTCTCAGGCTGGACTGTCGGCACCCGTCTGGCAGGCGGCAATATCGGTGCAGATATCGGCTATTCGCGCATTATCAAGAGTACTGCCAATACCAGTTCCAAAGATTTGTTTTTCGTCAGCACATCGCTGCAATTTTGAGAGTGGAAGCTAAAATGACTGCGTATTACGACACGTCTTCGTCAAAAAAATCAAACGCGCTTAAAACCTCTGCGTTGGGATTGTTGGCACTATCGATCCTTCTTGGCGGCATGGCGCAAAATGCTTTCGCCCAGGATGGCAACGGTGACAAACCTTCCACACTGCCCGGCGGAGCGTCATCATTGACGGAAACCTTTGAGGATTGGACGGTTTCCTGTGGAGCCGCCAAAGGCAACACGCAATGTGTCATCTCGCAAACCCAGGCACAGCAACAAAATGGTCAGCGGATACTCGATATTCGTTTGAGCCCGGTTGCGCAGGACAATGCCTATCAAGGCAACCTGACTTTGCCCTTTGGCTTGGAATTTTCGCGTGGCCTAACCGTTCAGTTGGATGACGGACAGGTCGGCAAGCCATTTCCTTTTAAAACCTGTCTTCCTGCTGGATGTATCGTTCCGATCAGCTTTGATAAAGCTACCCTCGATGCGACACGAAAGGGAACAACTCTAAAGCTTGCGGCCGTTTCCATCGATAATCAAAATATTCCATTCACGGTCTCTCTAAAGGGTCTGGGCGCAGCATTTGATCGTGCAAGCGCATTGGTCAAAGGCAAATAGTCGATGAAACTATCTGCATCTCATCCGGTTATTGCTCTCAAGACACTGGCAATCACGGTTTTTTGCCTGGTGATGGCGGCTTGCCAGACGACAGATCCGCGTCTGGCCGAAGCACTGCGTGGCGCACGCGTTGCTGAAGTTCGTGTCGAAGCAACCCCAGACGTTGGAACTGGCCTTCCCATGATCAATCGAAAGACACCTGAGCAGCAGGTGGCTATCGTTGTTTCAGCACTCCAGAAAGTTGCTTCTCGCGACCTTAGGGGGCACCAGGGTGGAGCAACCCCAGCGCGACTTGTGATCACGCTTCAGCAAGCTGATCTTGCATCCGAACAGGGTCGCGTGATCTTGAGCAGTGACAGCTGGATCAGGGGCACCGTTCGTCTTGAAGATATCAAGACCGGACGTCTGATCGCGCAAAACCCACGCATCACGGGCCAGAACCGCGGCGTGAAGGGTGACGGATTGGGTATCGTGGTCGCCATGGCCATTAATGCCGCAATGACCAAAAGCCAGGAACAACTCGCTGAATTGCTGGCAACTGACTTCACCACGAATACCAAGAAGTGGCTGACGCCAAAATAATTGGTGCATTGGAATTCTGAGATCCACTTCACCAGAGATTTTGAGGAACAGACTGATGAAAAACAATTCTATCCGTACATCGGTTTTAGATGACGCAAATACCTCGGCTCGCGCGCGCATTATGCGTCTTTCGGTCCGAATTGCGCGTCAGTCTGTCGCCACACTTCTCAGTGGTCTTCTTGTTCTGCAGCCAATACTGGTTCAGGCGCAGGTAGCGCCTGACCTCAATGCACCGATCAGCAATCAGCCGGGGGTTGGGGCAGCACCCAACGGCGTACCGCTCATCGATATTGTGACACCCAATGGTCAGGGGCTGTCGCACAATAAATACGGCGATTTCAATGTTGGAACGCCGGGCCTGATCCTCAACAATCTGAACTCGGAACTGGGCACGTCGAAACTGGGTGGCGTGACGCCCGGTAACCCCAATTTAAAAAACAGCGGTCCTGCAAGCGTTATCCTTAATGAGGTCACGAGCGGAAGCCGCAGTTCCCTGCTTGGTCCAACAGAAGTGTTTGGCGGCAGAGCCGATGTTATTATCGCCAATCCCAATGGAATTACCTGCGACGGCTGCGGCTTCATCAATACCCCGCGTGCCACGCTGACCACGGGCACACCAGAAATCGACGGTAGTGGAAAGCTATCAGGGTTCACCGTTCAGGGCGGTGATGTCACCTTCGGTTCAAAAGGCGGCAATTTTGCTTCTGGAGACGGCGCTGTCGACCTGTTCGATATCGTATCGCGCCGTATTCAGATTGATGGTCCGATCAATGGCAAAAACCTAAGGCTCACGGCAGGTCGCCAGAAGTTTGACTACGCGACAGGTGAGGCAACTGCTTTAAGTGGTGCGGACGATGCGGGCGAGTTTGCCATTGACGGTTCCGCCCTTGGTGCCATGCAGGCGGATCGCATCAAAATCGTTGTGACCGACAAGGGCGCTGGCGTGCGCATGCGCAATGATATGGCGGCCAATGCAGGTGAACTGACACTTTCAGCAGATGGCAAAATATCGCTTGGCAATGCGTCTGGCCGTGACGGCGTTTCCGTGCAATCAAAAAGCAGGCAGGTAGAAGCCAGGAAGATTACCTCGAAGAAGAAGGTGGTTGTCAAAGCCGCCAAAGGCATCACGCTTGAGGCAGTGTCAGCTGACGAAGATATTATTCTGGGCAATGGCGATGGCCTGCTTTCTGTTGCAGGCGATGTTGCTTCACTTGGAAACGTTGAGCTTACTTCATCGGGTGCCATTACCACTGGCAATGTCGCTGCTGGAAAGAACGCTAACTTGCAAGCCGGGCAAGCCATTACGGCTGGCCAGGTTATTGCAGACGGTACAGCAAGTCTGACTGCAGCATCTGGTGGTATAGCGCTGAGCGGTATCGCCAAGGCAGGCAGCGGTACGCTGAGCCTAACAGCAACATCGGGTTCGATCAGCGCTTCCTCCCTTGTCAGTTTCAACAATATGACATTGATCGCCGGGGCCGACATTGCCACTGGTGATATTCTTTCAGGCGGCACGCTCATCGCGTCTGCCCGTTCTGTCAAAGCTGGGAATGTCGTCGCGGGCGTTGATTTTGCTGCAACCAATGCAGCCAACGGCGCGGTAAAACTTAAAACTTCGGGCGATATGCGCATTGAAGCGACCGGCGCTATCGATGTTTCTTCGCTGCTTTCTGCCGGAAACCTCAATATTACAGGTGCCGCACTTACCGCAAGGAACGTCACCAGCCATGACCTCACTAAGATCGCTGGCGATACGAATGTCTCAGGTCAGATTCTTGGTGCCGGCGATGTCGATATTGCTGGCGCAAACATCAGGGCAGGAGGAGTTCTTTCGGGCGTTGATTTTGCGGCCAGTCAGTCAGCACTAAACGGCGCGATTATCCTCAACAATTCCGGCAATATTACCCTTTCTGCTGCAGCCGGATTGATTGATGTTGGAACAATTTTGTCGGCTGGCAATGTCCTCGCTAATGCGGCAACATTCAAATCCGGCAATGTCACAAGCCATGGTGAAACCAACATCTCCGGCGCGACTGCAATCAGCGGTCAGTTGGTTTCAGGCTCGGACATCACCATCAAGGGGGCGTCGATTGATCTTGGCACAGCGGTTGCCGGTGTTGATCTCGAAGCACTCGCAAACGGCAATATTATTCTTTCCAACGATGCCCATGCACTTAATCTGACTGCAACCGCAGGCAATCTCACAGCACAGCGACTTCTGTCGTCTGGTGCAGTGCTAGCCTCCGCAACGGGTAATCTATCTGCCAATGTGCTTGCACATGGTGATCTTGATCTCAAGGCGGGTGGCACACTCACGCTTTCGGGACAGTCTCTGGCGGGCAACAACGCTTCGCTTAATGCAGCTTCAATCAATCTTGGAACTCTTGTTTCCGGTGTCGACTTTGCTGCAACCCAACAGTCCGGTGGTTCGCTCATCCTTAAAACGGGAGTGCCTGGAACAGGCAACTTGCTGCTCAATGCGTTAAGCGGTTCCATCACTGCTGATCAGTTGTTGAGCGGCGGAGACCTGAAGGCAAAGGCGCAACAGGATATTGCCTATAACAGTCTGCAGAGTTTCGGGTCTGCTGATCTGAACTCGACCTCTGGCGCAATCAGCCTCGACAAGAATACCGTTGTAAAAGGTGACATTGCACTCACCCTTCAGAGCCTTGATCTCAGCAATGATCGATCGAAGCTTGCGACGGCTGGAACATTGATCGTCAATGCAGCATCGGCCAATCTTGCCAATTCCACACTGACATTTGGCGGTTTGACGCTGAACCTCAGTGGTATTGCCGATGCTTCAAATGCAAAGATCCGTGCCGTGACCGCCGATGGCGGTTCAGGCAATATTGCAATTACCGCTCAGACAATCACGACGACCACTGCAACCGCCATTCTTGCGGCCAATGATCTGACGCTGACACTTGCATCCCTCACCAATCCAGGTCAGCTTGCAGCCAACAACAATCTGACCTTCAATATCGCAGGCAACTTCACCAACACCTCGACCGGCCTCGTTTATGCCGGCAAGGATGGCCATCTTTATGTGGCCGGTGATCTTCTCAACGATCAGGGTGCAATCCTGGTTGGGCAAGACTTGATCATTGCCGCAAATTCCAGTGGCGGACGCAATCAGTCGATTACCAACATCTCCGGCCTGATCAAGGCCGAGCGTGATGCAACGATCACCACAGCCAATCTGACGAACAAGCGCAGCACGGTTCCGACCTGGTCAACGGTTGTCGTGAGTAACGATGCTATTGCAAAGTTTGAGCTTAATCCTGAGACCCGGGGTAAGCCGCTTGGCCATATTTTTGTCAATCCAGCAACCAATGCACCGCTTAATCTTTATCCTGGGGAAGACTATGCCGAGCTTGCCTGGATGGCGCAGCTTTATGGCGTGATTACCTTTGCCGACGGTACATCCTATCGGACGCGAAGCCTGCAATCTTACGAAGAGAACACACCCTGGATCTGGGGAGATAGCCTGCACAGCGTTGGCGAAATGCGCAGCTGGCTTCTTTCCCATTACATGGGGGATGGTCAGGGCAATATTCTGCTAACGCCTGATCTGCAGAGTAAATCGGTCATCATCGTCAATCGCAACGATCCCTTTGCCTGGACCTTCACCTGGGATGAAGGCACGCAGATGCGTCAGTCGATTGTGGAGCAACAGTTCGACAGCAATCTTTCGCCCCAGGCACTCATCCAGACCGGCCGCAATCTCAATATCGATGCGACAATTCTCAACAATGCTTACAGCTCCATTGAAGCGGGCGGTGATGCAAAACTAACCGGATCAGTGCTCAACAATGAAGGCATAGCACTTTACCGCACCGTCACCTCGACATGTGAAGCAACAGGCGGCTGCGAAGCCTATGACGCCAATGGCAATCGAGATGGTGTCAACGATCTCGACAAAGGCAATTCTCGTGTTACCGGCCAAAGCATTGTCGGCGGCGCGTTCGGAAAGATCAAAGCGCTTGGCAATATGGACGTCAGTGGCTTTGCCACTGTCAACAACACATCCGCTGAGGGATCGATTGCTGGCGGCGCACAGCTTTCAACGGCGCCTGCGACGGATGATCCGACCACAATATTAAATGGAATGACTGCAGGTGGCGCACTTTATACGCCAAATGCAGCGCTTAATGGTTTGTCGGCCAATGGGACGCCGCTTGTCGGTGCTGATCTGATTGCAGCTCTTGGTAATTCTGCACCAAAGCCAAATTCGGGCGGCTTTGGCGGCACTATTCCAGGACAGCTATTCCTTTATGAGACCCGCGCTGAATTCCTCGATGTCGGCAAGTTCTATGGCTCGGGCTATTTTATCAACCGCATCGGTTATAAGCCTGATCGGGAAATCCCGTTTCTGGGAGACGCCTATTTTGAGAATCAGCTGATCGATCAGCAACTGCGCCAACTCGTCAATCAGGGGCTTGGCAAAGGTTCATTTATACCAGGAAGTGATGCCATCGAGCAGATGAAGACGCTGCTTGATCGGGGTGTCGACTTTGCCAATGCCAATGGCCTGACGATTGGTGAGAAGCTCTCGCCCGAACTCATTGCCAATCTGACCGAGACGATGGTCTGGTATGAGAAGAAGACTGTCAACGGTGTCACAGTGCTGGTTCCAACAGTTTACATCGCCAATGTCGATAAGGCGAACCTGACGGTTGCAGGCGCAATCATCTCAGGCGACACGGTTGATATGAATGTCGGTGATGTCAGCAATTCTGGCATTATCCAGGCTAAAACCGACTTAAAGCTCAATGCGACCAATATCCTTGCAACGGGTGGCAGCTTTACGGCCGGTAACAACGTATCGCTGTCGGCCTCGCAAAATCTGACGATTAGTGCAGCCGAGATGCAGATCGGCAATGAGACTTTCGTCAAATCCGGCAGTGGTGTTGATGCCGGCGGCAATGCGAGCCTTGCAGCGGGTAATGATCTGACCCTGCGCGGTGCAGAGGTCAAGGCAGGCAATGATGTCGATCTCAGCGGGCAAAGTGTAACGCTCGACACGGCAAAAGCGACCAATAATGGTTCCGACAATGTGATTGGCACCACTGTTCAATCGGGCAAAGACACGACGATCACCGCCAAACAGGATGTGAACGTTAT
>NZ_BSQC01000024.1:0-47648 GCF_030268145.1 Brucella sp. NBRC 12950 | reverse complement strand
GCCTATCGGCTTCAACTGAATGCTGTTTCTCTCGTTTCCATCCATCGCGTCGCGCCCCTCCTTCGGGCGTGACGCAAATTGCAGCATCAATCTATTCAATCACAGGCGCAGAGAAATGCGCGCTTACAATGATCTTTCGGATGACTCGCTATCGTCGGTGTTGTCGAGGATGGACTATTTAGAGGACGCAATCGGCGGCACTTCCGCCACTAAAAGCGGAAAAAGACTGCCAAGAATCGTTTGCGTATGCCTACCGATGATGGTGTCGACCCTTATTTAAGAGCGCTTATCTTAGCTCACCCACTATTTAAGCCAAAAGCCAATTGCTTAATTAAGACTGCTTTCGCATAGTGAAGGCATGTCCGAATCAGATTCCAACCTCCGGCTAGGCCGCTTTGTCGAGACCCCTGTTGCGGGCGAAATCGTGCGTGCCTTCGTACCGCCGCCACTGCCGCCAGAACCGCCGATCGACGTGCTGACCCTTCTGGAGCGGCTAAGTTTGGCGGAACGTGCCTTGGGGCGCCTCGACGGTATCACTATGCTGCTGCCGCGCCAAGAACTGTTCCTCTACATGTACGTGCGGAAGGAAGCCGTCCTTTCGTCCCAGATAGAAGGAACGCAATCGACCCTTTCGGACCTGCTCCGCTTCGAGACCGAAGCGCAGGCCGGCCAGCCGATCGACGACATCCGCGAAGTCTCGAACTACGTCGATGCGATGATGTATGGGCTGGAACGGCTGGAAGAGCTACCGCTGTCACTGCGTCTGATCCGCGAGATGCACGAACGCTTGCTGCAAAGCGGACGCGGCGGGACGAAAAATCCCGGCGAGTTTCGGCGGTCTCAGAACTGGATCGGTGGCTCACGTCCAGGCAACGCGCTTTTCGTGCCGCCACCGCCGACCGAGATGGATGCTTGTCTCAATGCGCTTGAGCGCTTCATGCACGAGGACTGCTCGCGTCTGCCCGCCCTCATCAAGGCCGGGCTGCTACATGTCCAATTCGAGACCATCCACCCGTTCCTGGATGGAAACGGCAGGATCGGCCGCTTGTTGGTGACGTTGTACCTGTGCGTCAACGGTGTGCTGCGCAAGCCGCTGCTCTATCTGAGCCTTTACCTCAAAACGCATCGCGCCGACTATTACCGCCTGCTTCAGGAGGTGCGCGAGCACGGGGCATGGGAAGCCTGGCTCGATTTCTTCCTTGCCGGTGTGGCGGACACTGCCAATCAGGCGTTCGAGGCCGCCACCCGGATTGTCGATCTGTTCAAGGAAGACCGCGAGCGGATTACGACAGAGAGCGACCGGTCAGGCTCCGCGTTGCGTATCCACGATCTGTTTCAGCAAAACCCGTTCCTGACGGCCAACCAACTCGTTCAGCAAACAGGTCTCTCAGCCCCCACGGTCAATGCCGCGCTCGCTGATCTGGAACGGTTCGGCATCGTCGAAGAAATCACCGGCCGTAAACGAGGGCGCGTGTTCAGTTACCGGCGATATCTCGCCATCTTGAGCGAGGGAACCGACCCGCTCCCCACAACGGCTTAAAAGGGGGAGTCCGTGCCGATAAAAACTATATCCGCCGCACAATTCGCAACCGCTTTCGATCTCAGGCCAACCCTCGTGGCATGGTTTCTCGGTGCTGGTGCATCGGCCGCGTCCGGCATTCCGACTGGCTATGCCATGATCCGCGATTTCAAGGCGCAAATCTTTTGCCGCGAAACAAACCTGTCAAAGCGCGAGATCGATACCGCTGACCCGATCTGGATCGACAGGATCGATGCCTTTTTCCGCCAAAACTCGCTGTTGCCGCCTGACGGTGATCCTACGGAATACGCCAAGGCCTTCGAGGCGGTTTATCCAGAGGCTCGGCATCGCCGACAGTATATAGATGATGCGATCTCCAAGGGCACTCCCTGTTTTGGACATAAGGTGCTTGGCAGTCTGATGGCTGCTGGCAAGGTCGATAGCGTTTTCACCACGAACTTCGATCCGCTCATCGAGGAGTCGGCGCATTTGGCAAATGCGATCCTCCCGATAGACGGCCAGAAACGCCCGACCGTGGCGGCGATCGATTCCGCGGACCGTGCCATGCGGTGCCTCAATGAATCGGACTGGCCGCTGGTCGCTAAGCTCCACGGTGATTATCAGTCGATCGCGATTAAGAACACGGGATCGGAACTAGAGGAACAAGACGCCCGGATGCGGCATGTGCTGGTGGAATCCGGCAAGCGCTTTGGAATGATCTTCGTCGGCTATAGCGGACGCGACGCTTCGATCATGGAGGCGCTGAACACGGTTCTCGATGCGCCTTCGCCATTTCCGAACGGGCTGTACTGGCTCACCTCGTCAGTTTCGCGTTTACTGCCCGCAGTGATCGAATTTCTAGAGCGCGCCGGAGCGGCTGGCGTGGACGTGGCCGTCGTTGAGTGCGCGACCTTCGACGAACTGGCTGCCGATATCATCAAGGTAACCGATTTACCCAAGCCGCTTCTTGATCGGGTGATGGAAGGGCGACCTACGCCGCGTCTCGTACCCGTTCAGATTCCAAATGCCAAAGCCCGCGCATTCCCGGTGCTGCGCTATTCGGCAATTCTGCTCCAATCGATGCCGACCGCGGCCAGGCGCATCAGGTTGAGCCAACCGACAACATCGGCAGATGTGCGCGAGATCTTCAAGGCGAAGGGATGTCGGGCGACGGCGGCCGCTTTGGGGCGTGAGCTAGCGGTGTTCGGGCGTGACCAGGAAATCCTGGATGCCTTGGCTCCGCTCGGCCCATCGCTCGCTGGAACGATCGACCTAGATCCGGTCGCCGATAGCTGGGCGATGGGATTGCTCTACGACACGCTCGTGCGATCTCTCGCCCGACAGCGCCCGCTCATCCCACGCTACAGGCGTTCGGGCCATTCGCTCGTCGTTGCAACACCGCGCGACGGCGATGATCCTGATCGAACGCGGCGTCAGCAACAAACCCTATCCCGGCTGCGCGATGCCTACGGCACCAGTCTGTTTGGCAAAGTGCCCAAGCTAGGCTTCCCGTTTCAGGAGGGTGTCCAGCTCAAGCTGGAACAGGTCGATGGAAAGTGGTGGTGCGGCTTCGAGCCTTACACGTTCGTCCAGTTGCCCCGACAAGACACTCCACAAACGGAAGGTGCGGAGGATCTGGTCGCGCAAGAAGCTGCAGCTGAAATGGGCATGCAAGCCGAGCGACGAGGTGATCCTTCCGGTGACTGGCGCCGCGAACGATGGGCTCCGCGCTATAATAGGAATTGGGCCAGCATTATTGGGGCTTGGGCACAGCTTCTGACCGAGACGGGCGGCACGCTTCGAAGCGCTTTCGGACTCGAAGATGGCACTGGCATTGATGCCGTGTTCAAGGTGTCACCCGTCACCGGGTTTAGCCGACCGTCGCATCACCACACCTACTTCGACAGGAGCAAATGATGGCGAACCCAGCCCTCACCGAGCTGCCGCCATTCACACTCTTGGATGAGCCGGACCTGTCGTTTTCGCCATCCGACGCCACTCAGGTAGATGTCCATCCACTGCGCGGCCTCCTGAACTTCGGGCCGTACTCGAAAGGATCGTTTAGCGGATACACTCCCCGCATTCGAATCGCGACGGTTGGCCCGGAGAGCGCTTTCCACCGTCGTGGCGATCTGATGAAGCTGTTGCGCAATGTGCATCGGCCTTCCGACCGATCGGAATATGTGCCGGAATATCCCGGTTTCGAGAGTTTGTTCCGCGTGGCGCTCGAGGCAGCGCCCGCAAGTGCGCACATCAAGTGGCCTGAGCGTCTCGACCAGCTACCGGGTGACGGCGACGCGCAACATCGCCTCTACCTTGCCATGGATGCCGCGCTCCGCCGCCTCGACGCCGTCCGCAATGAGTTCGACGTTGCGCTGGTCCACTTTCCCGACAACTGGGACACGGCGACACGTGGAAAATTCTTTGATGCACACGACGTACTGAAGGCTCTGGGTGCCAAGTATAATATTCCGACCCAGGTCCTGAACGACCGCGTCTTCACCTTCAACTACAAGGCCTCGCTCGCGTGGCGTCTTTCGACCGCGCTGTATGTGAAGGCTGCGGGGACGCCGTGGAAGCTGGCGCCGCTGAAAGGCGTGCCAGCCGATACCGCCTACATCGGGTTGGCGTATGCCCTGCGCGGTGACCAGCAAGACGCGCATTATGTGACTTGCTGCTCGCAGGTCTTCGACATGGACGGTGGCGGCATGCAGTTCGTCGCGTTCGAGGCGCGAGACCCGGTGGCCGACGTGGCCGAAGCCCGCCGGAACCCGTTTCTCAGTCGCGACGACATGCGCGCGGTCCTTGCCCGTAGCCTGGAACTCTATCAGGGGCGCAATGGCGGCAACCTGCCAAAACGCATGGTCATTCACAAAACGACCGCGTTCAAGGAAGCCGAAATCGAGGGCGCGTTCGATGCGCTTACTGGCGTAGCGGAAATAGAGTGCGTCGAGGTCAGTTCGGCATCGTGCTGGCGCGGCGTCTGGCTCATCAAGTCGGGCGTGGAGAAACCGCCGTCAAAACCTTCGGGGTTTCCCGTGCCGCGCGGGACGATGGTGATCCGCACGGGCAATTCTGCCTTGGTATGGGTGGCGGGCAATGCCCCCGAGGTCTCAACCAAAGGCGATTACTATCAGGGCAAGAAGAGCATCCCCCGGCCACTGCAGCTGATCCGTCATGCTGGCAGCGGTCCGCTGGAATTGACCGCTCACGAGGCGTTGGCATTGACTAAGATGGATTGGAATAACGACGCGCTCTATGACCCGGTGCCGGTCAGCATTCGTTATTCCCAAAAACTAGCGCGCACAATTGCGAACGTCCCCGATTTGCCACGAAATGTTTATCCTTATCGGTTGTTCATGTGAGAAGCTTGCCGCAAACTAAGGTTCAACTAAAACGATGTAAGGTCTTTGACGAGATCCGCAAATCCGCGAATAGCAGGAGCAAATCAGTGACATTGGAAATAGTGACGTGCTGATTGATTGTCTGGACCAGTTCCCAATCCCGACGGCGATCCTGCCTCCGAGGCTCCGGGCACTGCTGGAACAGGTCGGCGACAACCCTGCGCTAAGGGTTGAGGTGACGACACGTTCGGATAGGGATCAACACGGGCCCAACCGCGAATACGTCCACATGATCATGGCAGTGATGCCTGAGGACGCACTCGCCTCCTTGGGCGTCGTCCATGAGGCGAGCGATGGCGTCGTGTCCTTCTCGGTGCCAGACATAGAACATCAAGGTGGCCTGCCGACGTTCTCTCCCTCCATATCGGGTCATGACTACATCGTCGCATCGTGGGGGAGCGGCTCCTTCTACAGCTATGCTTTGGCCGAGAAAGTCTGGATGGCACTGGGTCTATCGTCTCGAACCCTAGGTGGAACGCAGCAACGGATCATTTACGACGATCTGTCCCTGCCCGAGTTCGGCGTTGTCGAGGGAGAAATCACGACCCAGTACTACTTCTCAGCTCAGCGAGATGTTCAGTGGACGATGTCCAACGAATATCTGAGACGATATCTCTGGATGAGGGGAGCGTACGGCGTCCGGGTCTTCTTCTACGAAGCGCTGCTGCCCGACAGCCAGGGGCTGCGTGCGCTTATGGCAGATCAATCCCATGTCTTACTTGCGCCGAATGGTGGGTGGTATCGGCTGGACATCAGAGAATTCAATGGTGGCTTGCTCGTTCAGGTTTGGGCCTCAGTGGCTGCTGTTACGCCTGAATTGTGCCCAGAACGGACTGCCGATGGGCTGATGTGGCCCGGCGCGAATGAGCCTATGACTCACAGAAAAGCGGACGCTTTGGTGAGCTTAGATCCTGTCTATTTGGATGATCGATTTCTCGAAAGGTACGAGCAGAGCAGCTTCTTCGATACAACACCGGTCAACATCCATGGGCGGTGGCATTGCAGCCCATCGTATCTTGGGCAGTGGAGCTTTACCGACTGCGTTCGTGCTGGCCGCAACCTGATCAGGATACCCACACGCGAATTGTACAAGCCCAAGCCCGATCGCGAGATCGTCCACGCACACGCATTCGCATTGGATCCGTCACAGGTCGCCGCATTCGATCAGAACGAGGAGAACATCGTCGCTAAGACGGACAGGTTCGTGACTCAGCTTCTAGACCTGGGAGATGGTCTATCCGCCCTTGGCGATGCTCTGGGCATCCAGTCTACAGCGGAAGCAATCGTTGGGCTTTCCCGCATAGAGCTTGGGAAGAACGGTTGGTTGCACTATCCTGCACTCTCGCGTCTCGCCCAGGTGGCGCCCTTGTCCATGACTGAGCAGGCGTTCCTCTCCAGGTGCAAGAGCATCCATGAACTCTGGCAGCGGATACCGAATGGACTTCTGCGTGACCTACTCGTGAAGGCCGGTCACGCTCGCAAGGACGTCAAGGATCTGGGCAGCTTGAAGTTGATGCAGGCTTTGTCCAACGTCGTGGAACGACTAAACTCTGACGGCGAGCGGGTTGATGCTTTCGGGGCGAATCCCGAACCCGATGACCTGACGGATCGCAATTCGGCTCTCGCTGCCCTGTTCGTCAATAACGATCTGCGAATTGCAGATGCGCATGATGCCGGTGGCGTCCTGAGCGGGCTGGAAGCTCTCGGGTTCGACACTGCGGCGGTGAATCAGGGCTATGGTCGAGCGTTGGATCACGTGTTCGATGGCATCATCGACGGGTTCGCTCATCTCAATTCCGAATTGCTGAAACTCCTCCAGCGCTAAGGCAATTCCTCAACGCAGCGTCGTCAACGGGCATCGACGACGTTGCTTATTGCCATCAGCATAACCGCACCCACTGCATCGACGTCCCTATTTAGGAGGGGTATAGAGGGCTATGGAGTAGATATAGTTCTCATCGCTATCCCGCATGGCCCGCCATTTCGGTACAGAACTGGCACCCCTGAATCCGCCGATTTTCCGCTACCTACGGCGACAAGCGTCCACAATAGCTCGTCTTTCGATCCCTTGATGAACACGTCGCGCTCGGCGACCTCGACGCGCGGCGCGAAGGCGCGCAGGTGATCGCGCCGATAGCCGCCCCCCTCGATCCGCATCCGCTTGCGGGCGGCGGCCGCGAATCGCTGCTCCATCTGCGGCGTGATCGCCTGCTGCGATGAACAGTAGAGCGTGGCCTGCGCCCGCTCGGAATCAGCTTTGGGGTCCCTGAGGGCGCGCAGGCCCTCGATACGGTCTTTCAGCGCCGGATCGTCGAGATCGGTCACACCGGCCACTATGGCGTCGTAGAGCCGTTTCAGGTGCAGGTCCGTCTCAGCGCTGCGTTTGTTCAGTTCGGCGATGTGCTCGCCGCGTTCCTGGGTGCGGTCGCGAACGGCGGACAGAATTGTCTCCAGCCGGGACGGACCCGTCGTCGGTAACGGTCCAAGTCTCGGGGGAATGTCTCGGCGGACGCCCGACACGCGGCAAAGGCCGGGTCTCGGCATAGGCGTAAAGGTCTTGCGGGAGCGCGCCGCGCTTGGCGCGCCCGCGACGTTTCGGGCTGCGATGGGCGCGCGTCTTGGACATGGCCAAGGATCGGATGCGCATCCCCGATCACGAATAGCCTATGTGCCGCCGATCGCCGTCTTTTGCCGCTCGCTTGCCCGATCAGCCTCATGACGACACCAGACTCAACGCAGTCGCAACCGGCAGATAGAGGGTGCGCGGCTTTTCAATCAGGGCCGAGAAGCCGAACGCGGCGTAAAACGACGCAGCCTTGTCATCGATGGCATCCGCGAAGATGGCATGTGCCCCAATGGGCGACGTCGCGACCGTCTTGATGGCGTCGAACAGCAAGGCTTCGCCAAGCCCCTGACCGGCATAGTCGTTGTGCCGACCAAGCCAGCCTATCAGCACGGCTGGAATGGACGGGTAACGCGGCAGCTTCTTCGCCAACGGCTCGGGAACGGCGTTGAGGGGCACATTGCTGGACGACAGGGTGTAGAACCCCGCTATACGGCCCGTGGCGACCTCCGCTGCGACGAAGCAGGTCGCATATTTGCGCTTCACGTCCTGTGAGACCGTCTCGCGGAAATAGCTGTCGATCCGTTCGTTGCCGCTGGCAAAGTCACCTCGTTTGTTTGACTTCGCCAGCGGCTCGATGACAAAGCGGGCACTCACCGGCGTTCGATCAATTCGGCATGACGTTTGGCGGCACGAGCCAGCCGCTCATTCGGCTTGGGCGGATCGATCAACGCTTCAGCAAAACGAATCTGATCGGCGCGCGCCAGCCGCATGATCTCGGCATCTTCAACAACGCGCCGGGCATCTTCGCCAGCAGTGGCGATCAGATAGCCCGTTAGGGTCATTCCACGCAGGCGCGCGGCGCGCTGCATCTGGTCATAGACATGGATCGGAATACGCGCCTCCAGTCGGGCGGTATCAGGCTCTGCAAACGGTTTGGACATGACGGCCTCCTTCATTCGAATAATATACGGCAATATGCCGTATTTATCAAGAGACATATCCAGCCGCGCGGCCTCTTTCCATTCCGCGATGGAGAGCGCTATGCGCCCTCAATCCGTCCTTGTCTGCTTGGAGAGTCCCGACTGGAGCGGTGGCAGGCGGTCAAAGCTGCCGCGGCACGCGCCATCGCGCCAGCAGCCAGAAGAATAAGCCGTAGATTTGGGAGCTAAAGGCGTCGCGAATGTCTTTCGGGTTCAGTCTCAAACGTATTGAGTGACCCTGTCCCACATCACCGTAAGCGTGATGTCAGCAAGCGCATTCGCGGACGCTGGTATACTCCGAACGGTACTCGTGAAGTTGCGCGGCGTCAGCGTCAGATTTCCGAAGGTCGTCTGACATCCAGCTATGGTCCGCTTTCTCCGTTTCTGATCTATACCAAACATCTACAGCCTCGCTCTCGTGGGGCTTTTTCATTTGGGAAAAAAGGCAGGCGCTTAAACGCCGACCTCAATTTCATGTCTGGCAGCTTGAGCTAAGAAAGATGAGCGCGTTAAGCCGCGATCCTTTGCTATTGTGTCGATAGCTTTCAAAACGCCTCGTTCAAAGGTGACATTCACGCGCACAACCGCGCTATCATCTTCAATGAAGGGTACAGAGACCAAATAGGCACCTTGAGCCAATTCTGACCGGACTTCATCACGAGCCAAAATATCGGCATGACTGGATGCTTCCGGAAGGGCTTCATCCTCTGCATAAAGCTGAAGGGCTTCAATCGCATTCTTGATGATATCGTTAGCCTCGTCGGAAGCAGAAAAAACGCTTGGTAGATCAGGGAACTGAATACCAAACGCGCTATCTGCATCCTTATGCACCAATGCAAAAAAGTGCTTCATAAGAGTTTTCCTTTCGGTCGTGAGCTGTGCTCGGACTGTAGAGATTGATTTGCGGTTTGGCAGGCTGGTTAATCCCAGCCGGCCTGTTTCGCTATCGCCTTCGCCGTTCCTAGCGGAAGGTCTTTCTTAGGGTGGGGATTATTACGGTTTGTTCCCCTTTTCTGAACTTGTGGTGAGAACCCTTCACCGAGATTATTTCGAACCCTTCACTTTCAAGGAGTTTCACAATCTTTCTGCTGTCTCGTAGCATCGGCTCTCCGTGCTATTGAATGTGTATATAGATACACAAGAAGACATTTACGATCAACAATAATGTGTAATAAAATACACATCAAATCGGGACGCGGGCATCTCCTACAGAGGCAGCCGGTCGCTTGGAACAAGGCCACATTCGAGGTGGTTGAAACCGTCTGTCCGCTCCGGGTTCAGATTTCCCCTCATAATGCGATTCAAGTGGGCAAGACCGGTAAATCAATCAGAGGGACGGATATGAAACGACGTACATTCCTGCGAATGCCCGGCATCGGGCCTGTAGCTGCTGACGTTCCTGCAATGGTGCGCCCCAGGCCTGAGAACGTCAAAGAGACTGTAAAGCCGACCTTCGATATGGATTACGCCATGGGATCTGTTGAACTCGAAAAGGCGATGATCCTCAAAGACGGTCATCTCCCAATTAACCTTGCTCACATCAAGAAGATTGTAGGAAATCGGGCCGTCACGGTTAGTCTAAAACATTCCAATCCGCGGTCATGCTGTAATAGTCTGAATTATCGAGTTGTACTTAAGATTTGCTAGCAGAGCATTTGAAGCTTTTTCTGCCTACATAGATGCCATCATACTGCAATATCGATAACTTGCGACCAAAAAAAGTTTGGGCAAGCTATGTACCATTGTTGCCCATTGGCGGCTGCTTTCCTCAATTCGTAAGTATAAGTCTGGCTGCCGAAATACTTAAGCTGATACGGTATGAGACAGCATACCAATCCTTGTACGCCTTCAATTCTTCCTCAGCAGTTTCTCGCCGTCCACCTGCGCCAGAACCGCCCAACCGGGATCGTACGTGCCACGCGGCGTCGAAACTTTGAACCAGCGGGGCGGCTTGGCTTAAATCTTTACCGTCTCGCTTTTTTCGAACTGTTCGGCGAAGGTGCGCTTGATGCCCCGGAATCGTAGTTACGCAATACCTAATCAAAGCAAGCAAGGCATCCAACATCGAAGAGGTGAAGCTTGCTCTCATCAGTCCTGCAAGCTTCAACCATCCCTTTGAAATGAACGATGCCTTAATTGGGGTTGATACGGCACCGCGCCACTATCCAATACGGCGTTAGTACAGGCATGCACACCTGCCTCATAAAGACTGAGCTGTGTATCGAGACTTCATTTAGAAACAACCCGGTCTGTGCCAAGCTAGTCTGAACTGCCCATAGTGCCAAATAAGGAATAGGCGCCGCTTTTCGATAAGCTCGCGGACGGATGCGGCGACAGGCGATTATGATCCGACAGGTGGGCGAAAGTCTAGTTCTCGTAATAGATCGTCGGCAAAGTTTTCACGCGGCCAGGGATTTCTTGAGCCGGCAGTTGGGGTTGCTATTCTCTAGGTCGACGATGAAGCTTTTCCCTTTCGCGCGCTCCGAGAGCAAGACTTGCGTCCATCCCTGCCTCTTGCTGTGCTCTCATAAGCCCGCCGAATTCTGCCGCTGAGCGGATCATAACGGCTCTCCTTTTGCTTACCGTGCAGAAAGGGTTGGTAATAGTCTTTGAAAACTTAGCGAGGGGGAAGCATCTCATGGGCTTGGTGAAATCATCCCATTCGGGACATCCTGCGGCCGCTGTTGACCAAAATCGCAATTTTGTGAGCCTAGTATGGAATGAGATGAGAGATGTCGCTCACTTGGAGCTTTATACGAATGAGTGGGAACGGAAATTAACGTTTAAATCATCAAGACATCACAGGGGGGGCGAATTGGCATCATAAGATTTCATCGCGCTGATGAACATGATGGTGACCATGATATTTCACCTTTTCGAAGGCGCAGCTTTTTGTGCAGCCGCCATGGTAGAGTTGGCGAAGCTTGCTGTCAGTTCGTCGCTTGAGCCCAAGTCTGCGCTGAGAAACCGAGTTAACGTCAGAACCTTTTTTCCGTTTCACGCGTTGTGACTATGGGAAATCAGGAGAACGCCAATGCTCAAGCCAAGACATCCTGGAAAATACCCCGAACGAGAGCTTGATTGCCAGGAAGCCGTCGCCAACGAAATCATGGGCCTGATCGCTTCGGCAAGAAACGCTGGATGGG
The DNA here is from genome assembly GCF_030268145.1 of Brucella sp. NBRC 12950. NCBI lineage: Bacteria > Pseudomonadati > Pseudomonadota > Alphaproteobacteria > Hyphomicrobiales > Brucellaceae > Brucella > Brucella sp. NBRC 12950. The sequence goes on along the minus strand of NZ_BSQC01000024.1, from coordinate 36,033 downwards.
AAGAGGCGGAGACAGCTGCAGCTATTGCTATTGTCGCTCAAGGCTTGATTAGCACTTTCAATATCGAAGAAGCGGAAAATAGGAGCCAACAATGAACCGGAAAAAGAGTCCCTGGTCTGATCCAGATCTCAATAGAGAAACTAAGGTCGTTGACCCGGCACCAATTGAGCCCAAAGACCAAAACGAAACACCGACGCATGAACAAACCAACGCTCCCGGTAACCCGAAAAAGCAGGTTCCAACCGAGCCATATCCAGACAGGTCTAAAGACTAGGCCCATCGGAGCTGCATAGTCTGTGTTTGAAACATCTTAGCTGTGCCCTTCAGCGAGAAAAAGTTGGATATCGATCCCAATTAATCACAGGCTCGTTATGGAAGATTGATATAATGTCTCGGTGAAGAAGGTGATCCGTCGAACGCGCAGATTCCTCAGTTAGTTCGTTGATTTATCTGTCCCGTACTCACGCACGTTACCGCTCTTAGCAGACAGCAGTTAAAGGCACGCATTTTATCAACGATCCATCAAGCAATTGGCTAGAATTCCGCTTAATAACGATACTGGGGCGATTATGAAGTTCTTGATAGGTTGCGCGGCGCTGATATTTGCGCAGGGTATTGATAACGGCTTTACAAAAGAGCTTTCCAGCCAGGAAGAACCAAGATCGTTGGCAGAGCAGGTGAGAAGCTGCATTAAGATGCCATTTAACCTATCGGGTGACGCAATCATTGAGTTTACCTTGCGAGACGAAGGCAATGTCACTGATATAGAAGTGGTAAAAGCAGGCGGACTGGCCAATTATCTAGTCGGGCTTGTGGCTATTAATGGGGTCAAAAGGTGCCAGCCATATAAAACCTCCATAAGAGGCAGGGTGCGCGTCCCGTTTATTTTTAGAGCCGCAGATTGACGGAAAAATTGGCGTTCTGTCTCGGCTCTACAACCACTGCGTCGTAACAAAGGCCTGAATGAAGACGGACGCCCGCCGTCCTTGATTGAGATGTCCCCGGTTCAAATTCAGCCGATATCATTTGGCATACGCATTACGAAGAAAAACCGCCCAGCTTGACTGGGCGGCTTTATATGTATGCGAGCAGATCAGAACTTGTATGCTACACCAAGGCGGACATCGTTGGTCTTGAACTTGTCGCGGACGCCCGCTTCTGGAACACCAAAGTCAAAATTCTTGTGACCATAGTCGGTGTAACGATATTCGAGGCGAACGATAACATTGTCAGTCGCGGCATAGTCGACACCAGCGCCTGCGGTCCAGCCAGTGAGCGTTTTGCTTTGTGAGATACTGACGTCTTCAACGGCGTTATTGGCAGACAATGTATTCTTGACGCTACCGAATGCTACACCACCGGCAATGTATGGCAGAAAGCGATCCATCGCCACGCCCGCACGAGCCCGTACAGCACCCGACCAGCGCAGTTTGCTTTCCAAACTTTCGGTCCCATCGAGATCTGTTTCTGAGTAGCTGTCTTTAAGGTTGTTGTAGGTGACGTCGCCATCGACGCCTAGAACGAAACTATTGCCAAGATCGAAGTTATAGCCCGCATAAAGGCCACCAAGAAAGCCGTCAGGCTTCACGTTGATCGCTGTGAATTCATTGCTGAAACGTGACTTACCCCAGCCGTACCCAATCTGGCCGCCAACATAGCCGCCGGTCCAGGAGAATACAGGCGCTGTAACGACAGGCGCTGGCTCTTCATAAACAATGGCGTCTGCCGCCTGTGCTGCAGAAAAGCCAAAGAATGCTACTGTTGATGCAAGTAAAGCGGATTTAATATTCATCTCTATTTCTCCAAGGCTGCTTCAGCAGCTAAAATCTGTTCTGGAGATCAACATAAACCTCTCGCGAAAAATGTCTGTAGTATTACTGCAACACCAAGTTCCATTGGACCTTTTCATACATTTCGCAGTCTTTAGGGTTAACAAATGCATAATATCTAGAATTTGAACAAAGCTATTTTTGATCAACCCAAAGGATCTTGTCTTGATTAACGTTGAGACCTTGTGCAACCGCTAATGCCTTGTTTTTCAGTTGCCTTGTCAGGCGGGGCTTCCGCGAGAGAACCCAGAAATATTTATCTGGATTAGGTCCCACAACAATCGCCCATTGGTAATCGGCATCAAGGGCCACCACGTTGTAACCGCCATAAAATGGTCCGAAGAACGAAACTTTGAGTGCACCGACGTCCTCACCTTCAACGAATTTTGCTTTGCCCACAGCGCTTCGGAAGCGTCCTTTCGCAGGATCAAACCCAGCATTAACGACCTTGATCGTGCCGTCACCATTCTGCGAATATTGCGCAGTGGTTTGTGTCATGCCGCGTTCAAAGCGATTTTCGATCCGTCCCAACTCGTACCATTTGCCAAGATAACGCTTTGCGTCGAAATCACGTACAGGCACTACGCCTGCTTGGCTTGCAACGGATTTATTATATCCCGCACAGCCAACGAGTGCTAACAGCGAAGCCAACGCTAAGACCTTATATTTCATGGTTCACCTACTCTCTTAACCTGGTCGGAAGTAGAGGACTCCAAGGGAATTTCAACACCGATCTGTTGCGATTTCGAAAGTCTTAGTGGTCGGCTCAAACGTTTTCGTTTTTCTGAAAACCGGCATTGCATTTCCACTGTGGCTTGAGCGTCGATTTTGATGAGGGCAACGAGCGAAAGCCGCAACAATTCACCATTTAGCCTCTTGGAAACAAATCAACGTCAGCGGAGTTGGGCGAGCAAGAAGTTGGATATGCTGCGTGCTGTGTTTTTTCTGAAGCTATCGCAAACGGTGATCCAGCCGACAGGTTAAGTTTCAAGAAGCGTCTTGCTTAAGGCGGAGGGGAAATGAGCGGATACAAACTCCAGCGAAATGGTGACGGACACTGGTCTGTTCTGGAAAAAGGGACACGCCGCGCGATAACATTCAAGGGGAGGATGCAGATCGCTTTGACCGAAGAAACGGCCCGTTCAACCTTTGCCGTTCTTCAACGGGATCACGACCAGCGGCGCTGTCAAAAAAGTGGGGAACAGCAGGCCTAACGCGAGGTCTTATTGCATTGCCAGCAGTTGTTAAAGGAATGTCGTTTGGTATCGTCAAAACGCGGTCGCGCTGATCGTTTCCTCAGTAGACGTTCGTAGCCATTTTCATTCACACGCAAAGATTTTCATTTATCCTCGGAACCAATTTAAGGGCCTTCGCATTTCTATACCGACATTAACGTCAGGAATTCATTAGGAGAATTTAAATGCGCCGTATTCTGTTAGCTGCTGTCGCCACTGTTGCTCTTGCTTCATTTGCAAACGCGCAAACGGCTACGACAACCGAGACGGAAGTCTTCGTGACAGCGAAGCCAACGGACGTCATTACCAACAACATCCTCGGTTTGGACATTGTAAATGCCAAGGATGAAACCATTGGCAAGGTTCAGGATCTGGTCATCGAGGAAGGCGCTCTAACCGGTTATATTGTTTCCGTAGGCGGTTTCCTTGGAGTGGGCGAGAAATACGTGGTGGTTGCACCAACCAACGTCGAAATTCTCTATTCCGAGAACGAAAAAAAGTGGTCAGCCAAGATGGACACGACAAAGGAAGACCTCGAAAAGGCTCCCGAATTTAAGTACGAGGGCCGTTGGGCCAAGTAACTCATCACCATTGAGTGAGAAAAGCGGCTTTCAGGCCGCTTTTTTCATATTTCGGTTAAGGCAAGTGAACGGAAATAAATTTTTGTGGAACTTCAGTTTATCTAATTCGTTATTAAAGCAGGGTGACAGTCATAACGTGGCGCAGTCAATAATATTGTTTTGAATACGAAAATTGGGCTGTTAATCACCGAAGATTTGCGAATACTTACCCGATAAATATTAAAGGAGAAAGCAAATGGATTGGGATCGCGTTGAAGGTAACTGGAAACAGTTTAAGGGTAAGGTCAAGGAAAAGTGGGGCGACTTGACCGATGACGATCTCGACAAGATCGCCGGAAAGCGTGACCAGCTGGAAGGAAAAATCCAAGAGCGTTACGGTATCGAAAAGGACCAGGTTCGAAAAGATATCGATAAATGGTACAGCGAACAGAGATTTTGATCGCAATATAAAGCCTAAAGTCCCGACCGCGTGATCTCTTCACGCGGTCTTTTTATAAGTTCAATTTGCGGCGCATGGCTTGAGCTAAATCACGCATCCCGTCTGGTCAATAAAGGCATTCTCAAGAGCGGTATTCTCACCGCTTAACTCCGGCTTTTCTAACCGGCTGTGCCAACAAACTGAAACACTCGATCGGGATGTGCTTTTCCAAACAAACGCGATGGTCGCAGCCTGCACTGTTTGACCACACAATATGATGGTATTTAAGACAGTTGCCTTCTCAGGGCTTGTTTCGGCGTGATATTAAACTGGCGTCGAAAAGCGGTGGTGAAATTCTCGGGCCGCGAATAACCGGCGACGAGGCTCGCTGTTAAAATGTTTGCTTCGCCAGAGACGAGCAAGGCAAAAGCGCGTTGAAGGCGATTTTGTCGAATATACTCAAAAACACTCATCCCCTCACAAAGCTGAAAAATCCTTTGAAGGCCGCTGGGATTAATCCCCGCGGCTCGCGAAATCATCTGCATGTTAATTGAAGCATTAAGGTTCGCCGCGATGAATTCCTTTGCCCGTTCAAGGCGTATTTTATCCTGCTGTGTGAGAATAGAGCCGGCCGAAATGATGGTGTTGGATTTCGTGAATGCTGCAAGCGTTTCAGATATGAGTTCCACAGTCCGGCTTTCGAGATAAAGCTTTCGTAAGGCAGGACCAAGAGAAGAGGGCGCAACAATTTGATGGAGGAGTTCAACCGTTCGCGGTGTTACCGTCCACCGGAGATTCGCCAGGTGGTCGCTGAAGCTTCTCTTATTAGCGCCTTCAAGGCCGCTTTCCTCAAGACCGTCAATATCGAGCCATTCGGGTGATGCTGAAACAACTAAATGGCGCAGACGCTGACTACCCAAAGATTTTCGTTGGAAGAGTTCGGAACGCGCGTTCATTATTGCCGTCCCTTCAACACTACCGCCCTTTGCTCCTTGGAAATGGAAATCCCTGTCTCCCATTCTCAGATCGACGCAGCCGTCGAGGAAAAAAATACACGAGAGACCTGCAGCAAGAGACGACGTTGCTGTGAAGGGGCGTTCTTCGACGGCGTCACTGACATGTAAAAATAGACCTTCGCGCAGTTCCTGCTGGAAAAATCGACCTTCAATCAAGGTGTCAGCGGCCGTCAAATTATCATCCGGGCTATCAAGTTTGACACCGTCACGCCGCAAAAAATCACCGACCGATAACTTCTCTGACCCAGGTGGTCGATGCAGCAATTTTTCAGCGGAATTCATCTGCTGTCACTTTCAGATGTTGTGCGGTGACGGTAATAACAACCCTGTTCCAAACTCATCCCTTCAGCACCGCCGGTCATTTAAGTCCGAATTTGTACTTTCTGCTTTTGACAAAGTTTTTTCTGCCTTTGCCAAAGGTTGAAGTCTTGCAAGCTAGGCCCTGCAATCCGTATTCGTATCTTAATATGATTTTAAAGGTCAAGTTTAATTCGGATTTCGAATAAACGTCGATGAAAAGAGTGATGGGGTTGTCGTGGAATATAAAATGTTGCGCACTAAAGTAGATGCGTTTGAAGAAAACGCCCTTCGTTTGAAGCGGAAGACGGTTCTTTTGCTCACAACAGCCTTGGCAATTGCTCTACAGGTGCAAAACGCGTTTTCTCAACAAGAGACGGCCGCGCCAACAGTTTTAGGCACGATAACGATTGACGCTAATGGAAGCAATAAAGATATCGACAATTCCATTGTTGCTAAACAGAGCAAGGCAGCCTCCAAAACCAATACGGCCTTGTTAGAAACGCCGCAGGCCGTAAGCGTGGTGACGCGTCGCCAAATGGAAGAACAAGGTGCGGACACGGTGCCACAAGCCCTGCGTTATACACCTGGGGTCCTTTCAGAGGCTAATGGTTATGACATTCGCTACGACTGGATTCATATTCGCGGCTATAACACCTATGGTACTATTTGGATGGACGGCCTCGCGCTGCCCGGGGATCCCAGCAGCTATGCGACGCCCAGCGTCAATCCATACGCCCTTGAGCGTATCGATGTCATCAAAGGTCCATCTTCAGTTCTCTATGGACGTACAATGCCCGGGGGGCTCGTGAACTATGTGAGCAAGCGTCCGCAAACGTCTCCCGCAAACGAGATCGTGGTGGGCACGTCTGCCTTTGGTGGAATACAGACATCTGTCGATACAACGGGTCCCATCACGAAGGACGGAAACTGGTTATACCGATTTGTCGGACAATGGCGCAACATGAACACGCAAATTGATCAGGAGAAAGATCGCGCGCTTATGTTTGCGCCGAGCCTGACCTGGGCGCCCTCGACGGACACGTCTTTGACATTATCAGGCTATTATCAGCGCGATCGGGCAATTTTTAATCCCAGATTCTATCCGGCTGTTGGGACCTTGCTTCCCAATTCGTTTGGTCAGATCCCGCGCGATCTTTACCTAGGTGATCCGGCGGCTAATGAGTTCAACCGTGATTTCTACACTCTGGGTTATGAGTTCTCGCATGATTTCAATGAAACCTGGAGTGTGAGGCAAAATCTCCGATACAGCCGGTCGGAGCAGGACATGTTCCTTGTGCTTGTCAATCCAGCTTTCGCCTATGGCTCTGACGGACATACGCTCAATCGTGCGTCAGGCGCTTCGGAAGACACGCTCACGTCGTTCAGCGTCGATACGCAAGCCGAAGCGAGATTTGAAACAGGAGCCTTGGATCACACAGTGCTCCTGGGATTGGAATATTTGCGCTCAACCTCGGATCGCAATTTCGGTAACGCTACTGCCGGCGTCCCATCGATTGATTATCTCAATCCGGTCTATGGTGGAGTGTCCATTCCTTATCCTGTCTACTCAGCATCTGCGCTTCAAAAGCAAGAGCAGCTCGGTGCATATTTACAGGATCAGATCCGCTATGACCGATGGGTCGCAACACTTGGGCTTCGATATGACCACTCGGAAATCTCAACATACAACCGACGCGCTGCTGCAGCCAAAGCGCTGGTTGAAAACGTTGAAGGCCAGATATCGGGGCGTGCGGGTCTAACCTATCTCTTCGATAGCGGTTTTGCACCCTATGTGAGCTACTCGACGACATTCACACCACTTTTGGGTGTGGATGTGTTCGACACTCCTTATAAAGCGCAGCGTGCAGGTCAGTTTGAGATTGGACTCAAATACGAGCCCGTGGGAACGAACGCTATGTTCGCAATCTCGGTGTTTAATCTCAATATTGAGAACGCGCTCACGCCTTACCTTACGACCGGGATTCAGACCGGTTATGTTCAGTCTGGGAAACAGCGCGTACGCGGCATCGAGTTGGAAGGAAAGTACGAGCTAAGCCGGGAGATCGAGGTGATTGGGTCCTATGCGTACTCAAATTCCGAAATCCTGGAATCCAATCTTGCGGTTGAACGCGGACGAGAAATTCTTCGCTTACCAGAACATCAAGCCAGCGTCTGGGTCAGATACAGCCCCGATTTCCTCCCCGGCCTTTCGCTTAGCGCAGGTGTTCGTGGCTGGTCTTCTTACCAAACGGACGCCAAATATCTCGAAAAGCTCAGAATTCCGGGCCAAACCCTTGTTGATGTGGGCGCGGAGTTCGATTTCGGTGCAATCAGGAACGACCTTGATGGGATGAAGCTACGCGTTAACGCGAGCAATCTTTTTGACCGAAAATATGTTTCGCATTGTCTTAATGACACCGGCGGGAGCTGCAATTACGGTGCAGGCCGAGCAGTCAACGCAAGCCTGAAATATAGTTGGTGATACCAATATGCTGAAGCTAACGCACCGCCGATCATTCACGGCAATGGTTTTCACTTTAGTTGCGTCCTGGTTGATTTTCTTTGCCGCTGCAATGCATGCGGAAGCCGAGATTCTCATTGAAGACGCCGCAGGTCGTTCGGTGCGCCTTCAATCGCCAGCAAAACGTATTGTACTCAACGAAAGCCTGCTATTGCTTTCGTTGGCGTTAATCGATCGCGATCCGGTCGCTCGGATTGCCGGCTGGGCCAGTCCACAACGCATCGATCAAGGCATCTATGATGCATTTCGCCAGAAATTCCCGTCGATTGATCAAGTGCCGACTGTGGGTGCACTGCAACCTGGTCAGGCGTCGGCTGAAACCATTATCGGTGTAAAGCCGGATCTGTTCGTCGTTAACCAGTGGCAGGTAGGATGGGAAGACACGACACGTCTACTGGAAGCTGCGGGAATTCCCGTCATTTTTCTTGATGGTCCCAGAAACGACGAGCGCAACGTGGTGGAGGCAACTACGTTTTCCATCGATCTCCTTGGGAAGGCGATTGGACGTGACGCCCAAGCTGCCGAATACACACAATTCGTCCGGGATCACTACGGGGTCATCACGCGGTCGTTAGAAGATATTAACAGGCCTACCACCGTGCTCGTTGACGGATTCGCAAACTCGACCTGCTGCTCTACGCCTGGACGTAACAACCGTATGACACAGAATATAGCGCTGGCGGGCGGTGTGAGCATTGGTGCGGAGGCGGTTCCTGGCTACGAGGGTAAACTTAATCCTGAATATGTGCTCAAAGCCAATCCAAAGGTCTATATTGCGACAGGGACACCGAAAGCCACTTCGGAGACTGCATTGATCGTAGGAGGCGGTATCTCTGAAGATCTCGCGCGTGCGTCCTTGCGGAAAGTCGTCTCTGAAACCGTGCGCCGTGATCTCACGGCTGTTCACGACAAAAGAGCATATGGCATTTCTCATCAGGCTTCGATATCGGCGCTCAATATTCTGATCGTCGAGTGCTTCGCCAAATGGCTTCATCCAGAACGGTTCTCACACATCGATCCAAATCAAACACTTGCGGAAATCAACCAGCGCTTTCTCGCGGTGCCACTAAATGGCACCTTTTGGATTGATCTAGGGCAATAACTAAGGCCATTGCATCTTCAATGTTTAAACATACAAAGACGCAATGCCAACTGGTGCCCAATTAATCAACATACTAGCGCCTGAAGCTTTCTTCACCACTCTGTTCCTGCGACGTTGCAATGAGATTTCCAGCCTTCTTGAGATCGCATGCGAGCTCGCGTTCGGCTTTGGTTTGATGCTCTTTCTCTGGAAGACGAAGAATGTGGGATGGATGCCAGGAAAACAAAATGGGCGGAGCGCCATCTGGCGAACGCCCGACCCGGCCCCTTCGTTTTGAAATGGGTTCATTTGAAAGTGTCAAAGCATAAGCGGCCGATGCGCCCAGCGCTAAGATAATACGAGGCTTCACAAGTGATATTTCTTGTTGCAGCCACCAGCGGCAATGATCAATTTCATGGCGGTTGGGACTTTGATGCAAGCGTCGCTTGCCGCGGGGAACGAACTTAAAATGCTTCACGGCATTGGTTAGCCAAACTTTTTCCGGTTCAATTTGGACTTCATGCATAATTTTTCGAAGGAGTTGACCTGCGGGGCCGACAAAGGGGCGGCCGCTGAGGTCTTCGCGGTCTCCTGGCTGCTCGCCGACAATCATCAAATCAACATTCTCAGGTCCTTCGCCGCAAACTGCCTGCGATGCCTGCTCACACAAATTGCAGCGCTGACAACTGCGAACCGCCTTATTCAGATCGACCATGGATTGAATTTCGCCAACCGGCTTCTCGATAATGCTGCGATAGCGTTGCGAAATCCGATCTGAACCTTTGCGCGGTTGAGTGGCTTGGGCTGTTGCCATTGCATTGACGCGTGCCTCAGCTTCCTTGAGCATTTCTGGAATGAGTTGGGTCTCTGGAAGATTGCGCCAGTACTTCTTTGGCATTTCGGAGAGCATGGCACGCACATTCGTGCGCGCAGGGTTGTATATATTGGTGAAATAGGTTTGCCACAGCGTCTCGCTGGCATCTGACGGAAGATCTGGCTTTTGAGCGCCAGGTTGAAAATTGAGCCTCCCGTCTTCAAAAACTGCAGTGCAGTTTGGAGTGAGAATTGTCCAATCCATGTCCGAAAACCGCGACACGAAGAAATCCGAAGCAGGTTCGACAATATGGTGATCTGGTTCAAACCACGCCATGAAACGTCTGCGGGTGGCTCCTGATGTCACTTCGCGAAAACGTAGAAAAGCGTGCATCTTGTGAAGATCGCGCCCGATGTTCTTGGCCATGCGCATAAGTCGATTGCCAAGCGGGTCAACGGAGGAGAGCGGATCTCCTTCATCCATGCTTATTCTCCACAAAGCTTCGTAAAGCAGATGAAACCGTTCTGCATCTGAGTGCCATACGACATTGCGCGCTAAATCGAGAAAATTGCGCGTCACGACTGCTTTATGTACGCCATCAGTTTCAGGCAGGGGCTGACCAACAAATAAACTCTTCTGCGATGCCCAATCGAGCTCTTTGGGTTCTATTTGGTGAGAGATGGCTCTGCGAGCGGCATGCCGCCAAGCATCGAAAGCACCGATATCTGCTATCGTAATAGAAAAGGACATACGGCGTCGCTGCTTGGATTACAGCGCTCCCTCAATTTCGCTAGAGTAAACTGAGCTGTTTGGGTGGCGGCATAAACTGTTGCCGTAAATTGCTACTGTCTAACAGCGCGCGTGGCGTCCAGTCGGGAAGCGTTATGAAAGGTTTTGCCTTGCGAGTTAACGCACCTATTCGGATCAAATCGCCCATGCGCAGAGCATGGTTTCGTCTCGCATCGATAATACGATCGACAGTACGCACCCCGAAACCAGGCACTCTTAGCAACATCTCCCTTGTTGCTCGATTGACGTCGAGGGGGAAGTTTCCTCGGTTCTTTAGGGCCCAAGCGAGTTTCGGATCAATGTCGAGATCGAGAAAACCGTCTTTTGCGCCAGCCGTAATCTCGTTTGCGTCATAGCCATAAAAACGCATCAGCCAGTCAGCCTGGTAAAGCCGGTGCTCGCGCTCAAGCGGTGGTTTGATAAGTGGAAGCGCGGAAGTTGAATCGGGGATCGGGCTGAACGCCGAATAATAGACCCGGCGCAATTTGTATCCGTTGTAAAGTCGCACGGCAGTGTTTAAAATAACGCTATCATTACTGCTATCCGCGCCAATAATCATCTGTGTGCTTTGTCCTGCTGGCGCAAAACGCGGAGGCTTCTTCCCGCTTAACGTCTTATCTGAAGCGGCTTCGCCCTCCACGCGCACCTGCGCCATTGTTGCCCGGATTGTCTCCGGACGTTTTTCGGGTGCCAATTGGCGCACGCTTTCATCTTGAGGAAGTTCAACGTTGATCGACAAACGATCGGCGTAAAGTCCCGCTTCGCGAATGAGTTCCGGCGCAGCATCAGGGATGGTTTTCAGATGTATGTAGCCTTTGAAACCGTGAACAGTCCGCAAAGTTCGTGCAATCTGCGCCATCTCTGCCATGGTTTTGTCAGGAGAGCGAATGATGCCAGAGGAGAGAAAGAGACCTTCGATGTAGTTTCGGCGGTAAAATTCGAGCGTCAAGGAGACGACCTCTTCCACCGAAAACCGAGCGCGTTCGACATTACTCGACACACGATTGATACAGTAAGCGCAGTCAAACATGCAAAAATTAGTCATCAGAATTTTGAGCAAGGAGATGCAGCGACCGTCAGGTGCATAAGCATGGCATATTCCGCTGCCGCCCGATGAGCCAATCCCACCCTGCAACGAATTGCGCTTTTCTCCGCCGCTCGAGGCGCAAGACGCATCGTATTTTGCAGCATCTGATAAGATTTCTAATTTTTTCTGCAAAGTTGTAGGAGCCATGGGACAACATTATATGTTCACGATTTGTTCGTCAACCTTGAAGCCAAGAACCGCTTTTTTTGCACGCTATCCTTCTTGATCCCGGCCAAAACGAAGCAGTGGATTGACAAGAATCCTTATACGGTTCGGAGCAGACGATTTACAAATTCCTTGGCCGTCAAATCCTGGCGAAACCGCACTTATCCTTTGATTGCTGTTATTTTTCGGAACTAAAGACTTAACCACGCGTTCAAGGGCACGTGAACGAGCGCTTTCTCCGAACTTAGGGCACAAATGAACAAACTAGAACCTACCGCATCAGCAGCTTCTTCCAGCGTTGCTGGCGAGGTCAATGAGGCGCGGTATCGAGCCCTGTTCGAAGCGATCGATGATGGTTTTTGCATCATAGAATTTCGCACGGATAATTCAGGCGAATTTTGCGACTATATTCATGTTGAAGCCAATGCAGGCTATGAGCGTCATACAGGCATTCCGAACATCGTTGGTAAATCAGTTCACGAGGTCGCAGCCAGTGATGCCAAAGAGTGGATAGATCTCTACGGAAATGTGCTTCGGACAGGCGAACGTATCCGTTTTGAGCGTGAGTTCAGGGATGCTGGCAGGCACATCGAAGTCTCGGCATCGCGGGTAGAACCTGCAACACTCAATCAGGTTTCAGTGCTTTTTCGTGATGTAACAGCGCGCAAGACGGCAGAAGCCGAGCTCAAGGCGAGTGAGACAAGAGCACGCGACGATGCGACACGTGTCCAATTGGCGTTGTCAGCAGGGGCTATTATCGGGACGTGGTCTTGGGATGTACGCAACGATCGGGTGACGATCGATGAACCGTTCACGATAGCCTTTGGACTTGATCGCAACGGAGTGGAGGGCGGCCCGCACCTCAAAGAGCTGCTAGAGTCAGTCCACGCAGAAGATCGAATGAAGCTGGCGGTTGCGATTGACAAGACCATCGAAGTGGGCGGCAGCTTTTCACATCAATATCGCGTTCGACGTGCTGACGGAAACTATTACTGGCTGGAGGCCAATGGGCGCGTTGATCGTGACGCGGAGGGTACAGAGCTGAACTTTTCCGGTGTGCTGATTGATTTGGAGGGACGTCGCGCGATCGAAGAAGAGCGCGACCGGGTCACGTCAATGTTGCGCGATCTCAACGAGACGCTTGAACATCGCGTTTCTCAACAGACGGCCGAACTCATGGCAAGGGAAGAAGAGCTCCGCCAGTCCCAGAAAATGGAAGCCGTAGGTCAGTTGACAGGTGGGCTCGCGCACGATTTCAACAATCTGCTTGCGGGTATTTCGGGATCATTGGAAATGATCAGAACACGTATTGCGCAAGGGCGCACCGCTGAACTGGGACGATACCTGGAGGGGGCGCAGGGCGCAGTGAAGCGAGCGGCTGCACTGACGCACAGACTTTTGGCGTTTTCGCGCCGCCAGACCCTTGATCCTAAACCGACAAATATCGACCGCCTTACCTTGGATTTGCAGGAGCTGGTTCAGCGCACGGTTGGCCCACAAATCATTGTGGAAACTTCGAGCGACGAAAGCCTTTGGTCAACGCTCGTTGATCCCAATCAGCTTGAGAATGTAGTTCTTAATCTGTGCTTGAATGCCCGCGACGCAATGCCGGGCGGTGGGCGGATCTCAATTCGGACATTCAACCAACAGATTAATGATGATCTAGCTCGGCAGCACAAAGTGCGGGGCGGCGAATACGTCGTCATGCAGGTGTCTGACACGGGCGTCGGGATGACTGCCGATGTCGTGGAAAAGGCTTTTGATCCGTTCTTTACAACAAAACCCATTGGCGTCGGTACTGGGCTCGGCCTCTCGATGATCTATGGTTTCGCGCGGCAATCGGGCGGTTACGCCAAAATAGATTCACAGCTAGGGCAGGGGACGCAAGTTAGCGTTTTTTTGCCAAGGCACTCGGAAAAGGAGGAGCAACAAATTGAACTCAATCGGGAAACAATGCCAATGATGGCAACACGTCAGCAGGTCTTGGTTATCGACGATGAACCATTGGTCCGCATGCTCATCGTTGATGCAGTGGAAGAATTGGGCCTTGAGCCGCTCGAAGCAGGTGATGGACCCAGCGCTTTGAGCATATTGCAATCTGACGTGCAGATTGACTTGATGATAACGGATGTGGGCCTTCCCAATGGGATGAATGGGCGTCAAGTGGCGGATGCAGCTCGCGAACTTCGCGCCGGCCTGAAAGTTCTTTTTGTCACCGGTTATGCTGAGAATTCGATCTTGGGTGCAGGTCAAATGGAGGCTGGCATGGAAGTGATGACCAAACCGTTTGATATGGTCGATTTGGGTCGCCGCATAAAATCGATGCTTGAGGCTTCCTAAAAACCTCGGAGCTAGAATAGCGTAGCTCTCTCTAGGTCTAATCCATCCAGGGAAGGCCAACTGTGTTGTGAATACGTTCAGTTGGCTTTGCTTTATTCGGACATGCAAAGTTGCATTGGTGCCTTCTAGCCGAACCGTTTCAATGCAGGTTCGGCATTTTCCCCGCGAAAAGCCGCATTGCAACAAAAGTGGGCGGCTTCTGTGCCGACCTGCTTCCTGCTTATTTGTTTCTCTTTAACTGCAACGCTCGTCTGCCTGGTCAAAAAGTGGCGGATGGTTCAATCTACGCGGTTTTAAAATTGAGAAAAAAACTTCTCCCGAGGGATCGTTTTGTGATGCGGACTGTTTAATAAGACCAATTCACATTTAGGAAGTTCGATGAGTGATAATTATACGCCGTATGCGCTGGTTGCTGACGACGACGTGATCATCCGTCTCCACGCGGTAGAGATCCTTGAGACGGCCGGTTTTCGGGTCAAAGAAGCGGGCGATGTCGAAGAGGCGTTGGCGCTGCTCGACGCTGATGCTGAGCGCTTCCAACTCCTCTTCACCGATGTGCAAATGCCCCCTAGTGAACGTACTGGTTTCGACCTCGCGCGGGAGTGTGCAGCCAACTGGCCGCATATTGGTATTCTTGTCTGCTCCGGGATGATGCAGCGAGAGGCCGGCGAAATGCCTGACGGCGCCGTGTTTGTACAAAAACCGTTCAGTGCAAAGGTCGTTTACGATCATCTCCAAAAAATTCTCCCAGATGGTAGAAAACCTGTTCCGCTCAAGACAATGGCCCTGTAGTTGAATTCGGAGCCAAGCATCATTTGTCCATCGCCAGAGCCTGCTGTTTTCTATGGACGAGCGAAGCAAGTATCCCGGGCATAGCCTGGCAGAGTTCACATCCGGGATTGCGCGAGCTGAAAGACTCGCATCCCAATCAACGGATCCGAGCGTCAGAACGTCATTTTATGTTGCAAGTGGTAAGAGCATGCGCCCGTTCATCGCCTGAGGTCGACGATCGAAAATGAATGCCGCTGCCTCCTCAACACTACGAATTTGTGTAAAAGCTCCATCGAACACGCGCGCTTGAATGGGTTTGTCCCAATACCGATCCATCTCTTTTCCTTCCCGAGATCTCTGCGTTGGGCGCACAGCCACCGTCGAGATGACAGGGTTACTGTTGCGAAATTACTACAGTCTTTCTGGGCAAGCGCCCTAATTTGACACTGAGTGTCATTCAGGCGCTTTTGCTGACAGGGAGGAAATGCGATGAAATCTGCACTATTTGCCACGACGGTTCTTTTTCTCGGCGTATCCGGCGCTCAAGCCGCTGACGCAATTCAATACCAAGAGCCCGGCCCGGTCATTGAGGCCCCGGTCTTTTCGTGGACCGGCGGTTATCTGGGTGGCCAGATCGGATATGGCTGGGGCAAGTCGGAATTCAGTGATGGCTTTGACAGTCTGCGCGTGAAGCCGGATGGCTTTCTCGGTGGTCTTTATGCAGGCTACAATTTTGACGTTGGCAATAACGTTATTCTTGGTCTTGACGGAGACGTGACCTACAACAACCTGAAGGACAGTTATTCTGTCGGTGATGGCGAGTTTGGTGCGGACGTCGAAAGTAAACTGCGCTGGTCAGGTGCAGTACGTGCCCGAGCCGGCGTAGCCTTCGATCGGTTCCTGCCATATATCGCTGGTGGTGTTGCGTTTGGGAGCGTGAAGAACACGCTTTCGGCAAGCGACGGATTTGATACCATCAGCACCTCTCAGAGCAAGACACTCACTGGGTGGACTGCGGGCGCTGGTGTTGACTACGCAGCGACAGACAATTTGATTGTCCGTCTCGAGTATCGTTACACAGATTATGGGCACAAGGACTTCGACTTCGGAACGGACGATCTGGTTTCGGTACGCGATAAGTTCAAGACAAATGAAGTTCGTCTCGGCATCGCTTACAAGTTCTAATTCTGACAGATCAGAATTTCAAAGCTGCTCAGCTTCGACTGGGCAGCTTTTTTGTTGATCAATTCAATCTTACACGATGATTTTCGGCTTCGTTTGCTCGGAGAGCTCTAATATCAACACCAGACTTTTACATGGCATTAAAATCTGAATACTCAGTCTATGCTTGGCTCGCTTCCCATGTCGCGCGGAGCTACTTGGCCACAAAACCAACACTGAATCCGAACAGTCGGCCTATCTTTTCCAATGTTTCGAGCGTTGGGTTTGCGCTGCCCGCTTCGATCTCGGCAACTTGTCGCCGCGTTAGAGTGAGCATTTTAGCGAATTCCTCTTGCGTCATGCCGAAACCTTTGCGGATGTCTGCAACCGCCTCAGGCAGCTTTAAATCACCTGTTCGAGCACGTTCTGCCAGGGTTCGCCGGTTTTCTAAAATCTCGTCTTTCGTCGGCTTCTTCCATCGAGCCATTTAGCGGTCCTTTGCCATCATTGACACGTCTCTAAAACGCTGGTTGCTATCGCGATGCAGCGTCCCATCGCCCAATCCAGAATATCTGGAGACGCTCCCATCTCTTTCGCCATAGCTGGCACCTGGATCAGATTTTCCGAAAATTCGCAAAGCGCAGCCGCAAGTGCTTTCTGCTCAGCAGGATCGGGCAAAATTTCAGTATAAGCCTGCTTCCAATCGGGAAAATGGTCGCGACCACGATCCCGCATCATTTCCCATCGCGTGGAGCGAACGATACCCTCCTTGGCAAGCCGCATTGGTGCGAAATCAAAGAGCGGAGAAAGGCGAATTGCCCCATCCTGATGCTTGCTCAAGGCTGAATTGCGGCCATGATTGTCGGGATTGCCGAGCGCCAGGTTGGCTACATCGCGCTTCACGTACTCAGCAATATCCGCGAAAGGATCGGCAGAATTTCGGCGCAGTACGTCGATATAAGCCTCGTGTGTGCCTAGGTGGCCGAAATCGGAAACGCCGATCGCGGATACAAGGCTTTCTTGACCCAGTCGGACCGTTCTTCCCACTTCATTTTTATTCCCGAGAAAGTCAATCTCGAAATGTCCTGGCTTGAAAGGCTCGCAAGACCGACCAATTGCTTGCAAAAAGCAACCGCCATCTTTGCTTTCGTTTCTCCGATGCTAGTCGATCACGCGGGCGACCAGGTGCGTGAGTGCCCTGCAGGTAAACAGTCTCAAGGAATGAATGAGGAATGCTTCTTGTCCATGCGTCATCGTAGTGAATCACGGCACTTTGCAATATAACGATTGAAGCTTCAGACGATTGTTCTCTCCACACGCGTGTTAACTCGGGGAACCTTCCCCACCATCGCGAGTTACGTTGGCCAGAGGAGATTGCCATGCTCATTCGCGTTGGTTACGAAATTGCTGTTGAAGTTGCAGCCCCGACTGCAGTCTATTCATATCTCAACGTTCACCCCGAGCATCGCCAAGATGTGATTTGGTCAAGTTTTGCCCAGCCCAACGCCTCACCTTTCAAGGATATACACGGCAACGAGTGCCAACGGCTTCTTATGGAACCTGGTGAAACAGTATTCAAATACGATGCGGTGGTGAAAGTTAGTGGTGCTCCCGACTTCTTCGACGATGATGCGGATCAGTTAAATCCGAATGACCTGCCGATGGAGTGTCTCCCTTATCTTTTAGGAAGTCGCTATTGCGAAACCGACCGTTTATCTCAGATCGCCTGGAAACGCTTTGGCGATATAACAAAAGGTGCGCATCGAGTGCGGGCCATCTGTGATTTTGTGAACAGCTACCTCACTTTTTCATATGGCTATGCGCGCTCGACCCGTACCGCCTTGGAAGCATATGAGGAGCGTGTAGGCGTCTGTCGAGACTTCGCCCATCTCGCCATCACGCTGTGTCGGGCGCTCAATATCCCGGCGCGGTATGTGAATGGTTTCATGGGAGATATTGGTGTGGCACCCGATCCTTCTCCGATGGATTACAACGCCTGGGTTGAGGTTTTCCTCGATGGACGTTGGTTCACCGTTGATGCACGCCATAATCAACCACGGATTGGCCGGATAGTTGTCGCGCGTGGTCGCGACGCAAGCGATATCCCATTGTTTTCAACTTTCGGCCCGCATCAACTCAACAGATTTGAGGTCTGGACTGAAGAGTGTGATGGAAAACAGACAACCATGCAACGACAGGGTCCAGCAGTTCGAACATCAAGTCGCTACGGGCCAGCAGGTCGCTCGCCATTGGATCTGGGTGTAGGCTCATTTGTGCACGCCATGATTTGAAACTCGGTGACCAATGACTGCTTTTGAACCCGCGTTTTCATGCAGGACAACCGTCATTAGCCTAACGAGACCAAAAAGATTGTGAATGCCCTGTAAGCCAATTCGCGCTTCGCGTGTCGTCATCAGGATTTTCGCATAGCCACGTTCGTTTAGCCACCTTGTGAGGGTCGCCGCGAAAACGCCAACCAACAGTCCCGCTAAACATGCTTATGGGTGTTACCAAACCAATTTGCTTGAAGTCCAAGGCCGTGAGCCCCAAAAATACGGGAGCAGATTGATGATTGCGACGACCGATTAACTTATAGCGGTGTCAAAAGACGTCGCAATGCTCCGGGCGCTTTCGGGCAGGTTGACGTTCGTTATATCAAAGGTTGACCAACGGATAACGTTCGGTCTCGCGCAGGTCGAATGCTAAAGCTTCGTCGCCGTTGCCTCCAATTACGAACAGACCTTCGAAGTATTCTCGGAAGATCCCGTCCCATTCTATCTAGCCGCTCCCTCAGCGGGACAAAGACGCGACCACGATGGCGCTAAGAGCCCCTCACCGCTATTACTGAAAGATGCAGCGCATATTACTTGTCGGGAAGGGCGCGGGGAGCGACGGATCTCAGCTTAGATATTACATCTGTCGAAGTCCCATCGACCTTGTGCCATTCGCGACCTTGCAATAGGCAACCTCCTTTGCCAGTGCTCATAATATACGGCTTAATCCGCGCTCGCGTGGTTCTGGAAACTTTGACCAAAATCTAAATAGGTTTCATCTCCCTCCGTGTGAACAGTGATGACTGCGGAAGCAGGCAGGGTGCTCTTCACTGCCAAGTCGAAGCCAGGAGTGTCTGTATGGAAGCCATGGCTCCTGGCCAGAACATTCACTATATCTTTTGCTGCCGACCAACACCCCGGCAATGGACGTCCATCCTTATCTGACATAGGAACGGCCAATTCGAAAATACGGCCGCGACCGATTGACTGCACGCGTGCCAGCAACTCAGGGTCTTGGCTTTCGTCTAGCCAGAAATAACCCACTTCCCCACCCCAGTTGTTGACCAGCAAACTGATGGAATGGTCTTCAGGAGTGATTGGAATAGTGGTCATCCAGAAGCCCTGACGAGATTTCAGTTGATCGGACTGGTTCAAGGGCGAGGCGGAAAAGATGCGGTCCCCCTCCTGGATCGAGAGAATTCCTGTTTCAACGAGTCGACGAACACGGTCCGAAAGGTGCGCAAAAGCGGTATCCAAAGAGGGCGCAAAAAATCCGTTGGTCAACACGTGTGCCACTTCGTCGTCGACCATTCGGGTGTAATGGAATGCACGAATTGTCTTGGTCGATATCAAGGTTACGAGTTTGTCTCGAATTCTATTGTAGTTGTCCGCAAACGGGTTTCGATTTCGACGCTCATATCGCTGGAGTGATTCCAGATTTTTATCAGTTTGCGGTTCGTATCGATGAAATCTGATAATCGTCTCGGAATGCTCTCTGAGAAACGCATGGATGTCTTCAGTAAAGGTCTTTGCATTCCAGATATCGATGATTTCTGCCGTCATGATCTTCTCTTGGGTGTTCACTCTTCCTATTAGATGTCGGTGATTTGCATGCGAGTGTCGATGGATATTAGACGGTTTCAGAGGTGTATTTTTTCGACATGATTTCTCATGCGATTTAACTCGTCCAGCAGTTGCCCTGTTCTCGACCTTATCAGTGGACTGCATCAGTGGAATGGTTCGCCGATCAGTTTAAAACGTTGGGACGAGAGATGTGCCACAGAAGATCTCCGCAATGAACAAATATACATCTCGAAAACCACTCTCACGACGCTTGCTGACATTCGATCCGCCCGCGCATATCGCTTTTCGCGATCTGCGGCCTGACGTGCAAGGACTTCACTAACTTCGTCTTCCTGATCTTGAAAACTAACCAGCCTCAAAAGAACGACGATGTCGGTGCGATCATCTTGGTTGTCCGCTGTCCTCAGTCCTACGACAGCGGACAACCATATCGCGTGACGCCATGGCATCCGGCTCGGCATGAGACAACACGCCATAAGGACGACAGACCGATCGTTAACACGCTGGTAGAGCGCATCCCGAAAAGTGCGAAGCGGCCTTCGGAAAAAGATGCGCGCAAAAAAATAGAAAGAGCATTTCCAATGACTCAATCAAAACAGGAAATACTCTATACTATCTCGACCCGCGCGCAATCGTGCTGTCCGATAGAGCCTGCAGAGCAAACCGCGCTTGTGAGTTGGTCAACGACCAATGCGTAACGCCCAAAATACTGCCGGAGAGCTACCCGTTACGACAAGTTCGTCACTAACTTCCTCATGGTCCATCTCGCCTCCATGCAGCTGTGGCCCTTCCTCAAGAGCCTTCAGCAACGGACAAGACGAATAAGGGTTAGAACAGGTTAATGAACCTTCTTTCTGCGTCGCGCCAACATGTTCAGTGCTTCCACCAGAGCTGAGAAGCCCATAGCCGCATAGATGTAGCCTTTCGGGACATGGAAGCCAAAGCCATCTGCGATCAAGGTCGTGCCGATCAATAACAAGAAACCAAGCGCCAGCATCACGATCGTGGGATTAGCTGCTATGAACCGCGATAGCGGGTCGGCCGCAAGAAGCATTACGGTGACTGCGGCGAGGACAGCAATTACCATGATCGCTATTTCGTCGGTCATGCCAACAGCAGTGATGATAGAGTCGACCGAGAATACCAGATCCAAGATCAGTATCTGTACGATCGCTGCACCCATTGTAAGCTGCACGACCTTCCCGCCGATGCCTTCCTTCCCGTCGTGCGGATCTACCGTGTGGTGGATTTCCTTGGTCGCTTTCCAGACCAAAAACAAACCACCTGCGATCAGAATAATGTCTCGCCAGGAAAAACCGTGCCCAAATGCCTCAAAAACGGGCTGGGTGAGCTGAACAATGACGGAAATTGTAAACAATAATGCGAGCCGCAAGACTAGTGCCGCCCCAATACCTATCCGTCGAGCTTTTGATTGAAGATGCGCCGGCAACTTGTTCGTAAGAATAGAGATGAAAATGAGGTTATCGATTCCCAGAACAACTTCCATGGTGACAAGGGTAATAAGTGCAGCCCACCCTCCAGGCGTCGACAAGAATGCAAGATGTTCGGCTAGAAACTGCATCGTTAAGCCCTTTTTTGAAATCCAATTGATTTCAGATAGGATGTATGCGGCTTCGTTCAACTCTGCGTGAGCGATAATTGTCTGAAACTTTTAGCGGCTAACCGCTCTCGGATATCTCGGAAGACAGTAGGATTTCTGAATCGCTGATTTCTTATCGTTGGGACGGTATATCCACGCTTGTGCCGTGTATTGTCTCACAGGCTTCTATCCTGTGCTTCCAACAGGATTCGCTGCTGGCGCGATCTCCAAAATGCAGAGGCGTTGGTCGATTTTTCTCAGTTAAGCGAAGACTCTATTGCGAGAAGCCTTGGGTGTTCTCGGTAGGAAGGGAAATGGACAGACCTTGGAGATCATGCTCTCCGAGCGCCGAAACATCGGCGCTGCAGGCGTTTCCTTGCATAGGGGTGGGAGTTTGCGGGGTTTTGATATTATGATGCAACGGGCTATAATCACGGTTTGTATATTTCGCGTGTGCCAACTTCGATAAACGAGGATATCTGCATCATCTTCAATTACAGCGCTGAAAGCGTTATGTTCATGGCGTGGCTGATAGAGCTCGAACTCTGCCAGCCGGTTCACTTAGCTGAAGTATGTTACCTGCACATGTGCTTGCCAGCCTGTGCGGGTTTTCTTTATCGTAAGTGTGACACTCACAGGTATAAAACCCATTCGTGTCACTCCATTTCGAGGGCAAAGCCTATGCCAAGGTCAGGGTGGCTCCTTCCCCCTGACGCGCCGACTGGCAGGCACTTATTGCTCTTGCCCTCGAATAAGGTCGGTTAGATATCGCACAGATATGGCTGCCAAGTGGTTAAATAAGCGAAAGACTGCCCAGCCATCAGTTGCCCAGGCTTCGACACAGTTAGGTTCGGCCCATGAAGTGGGCGAAGTCTGGCAGACCGATTAAGCCTTATTTTGGCGAGTAAGTCGTCCTGTCAACGGCCGAAATACTGCTGTGTCACTGTTAACGGTCAGCTGTGTTTGCAGGGCGAGCGATCTCGTGAAGCAAAGGCGACAATCCGGGATATTCGGGCGAGTTACTGTTCACCTGCTGATGAAAAACCCCTGGTGCTCTTCCCGGAACACCAAGGTTATGCGTGGTCTCCGATCGCGTCAATCAGACTTCCGCACACACATCGCATAGCTATTAGATTAAGTAGAAGAAAGAAATTTTTGGCGGTTTTAAAACCCATTGAACGCTAGTTTTTGTTGAAGCCACTCATAACTGTATGGCCGGCCACCAAGCTGGTCTTTCATTTCAGGTGATTGTTATTCCATATCCGGAATATCACCAAACTGGAAAATTATGGTTGGAGGTCCATATTCACCAATATCTGGATCCGCTTCCCGGCTCCAGGCGACAATCCCAGAATGCTTTCCTTCAAGGCCTGTCGCAGCTTTCATTGCGCGGCCTTCGGTCTCAAACGACATTGGATCAAATGCGGGAACGAGTTCGCCATCATCATTCTTATCAAAGGCGGCAACCACGATGAGACGCGCATTGGCCATTTAAATCACTTTCCGTTGGCGTTTTTATCGAGGTCGGAATTATCGGGTGTCGAAGCCCCGCCCGTTTTTTTTGAACCTTTGGCTTTGCCCATTTTAGGTTCCACTGGACGGACGGGTGTATTCGTAAACTTAATTGCCATGTGTTTTCTAATTCGCCTTCACTGCTAATGTTCTTATAATGTTCTCATTTGGGTTGGAAGTCAATTAGCTATAGAGAGCCTGAGTAAATGACTTAGTTCGCGCGTGATAGGGCGGCTCGGAGTTTTTTCTCCACGACAGCCAGATTATCGTAAGGTTGCAGGTCGATCGCACCGAAAGTGTCGATGCTATTCGTCTGGCTCTTTGCTTGTGTGGCCGACATACATGCCGTCAGAGACAACTTTGATCGCGTTCGCGGTCTCTTCAGCGGACCAGCCCGCAGCAACAGCGTGGTCAATCAAATCTCGAATACCTGGAATAGCTGTGTCGGAAATAGCAGCGGCCGCATCGGCTTCCGATGTACTTGACAGAGTGGCTTGCTCGATCAGATCGGCGATGCTCTGCGATACGGCATCTTGGCAATCGACATCACGATCTGGATAAAAACCTTCGCGTTTCGGACTTCGCATCTCCTCCTCCTTTTTTCTTAAGGATGTAGTGCGCCATAGAGTGGCGCCCAGCCATCATAACAGGCTTGCTTGCACTTCTTTATTGTCATTACTCGGCGTCAGGTCGATCAAGTCAGCATCGGGCAACGGCTTTTGCATTTGCTTGGCTTCATTCCACGGTGCTCGCGACCATGTATCGATTTCCTCGACCGTGCACAGGCTTACAGGCATTGCTTTGGGATGGACCGGCATTACCACCGCGTTAGGCTCTGTGGTCAAAAAGGCAAAGATATAGTCCTCAACCGGGCCTTCTTTTTTCCTCCTCGCACCGTCCCAAGTTGTCCAGATGCCGGCAAATGCAAAGAGCGGCCTTTCTTCGTTGAGAGCAAACCAATGCAGCGGCTTGGCAGCTTCACCTTTGACGTAGATAGGCGGCGTCTGCATTCCCCATCGAAGATGTGCAAGCTCGTGCTCACTACCTGATAGATTTCGCAAAGCCGGGGCTGGATAGTCTGGATAGACGTCTAACTGCGGATCAACACGGTTTGTCATGTCACCAAACTGGGGAAAGCGATGGCGAAAGGCCTCATGAGCCGTCGTTATATTATAGAGATCGCACATGCGCTCCTCTTGGCGTGCCTTAGAATAGCTGAGATCTGTCGACCTCCAGTTAACGCGTCTTCGCCAAGCTGTGGGTGTTGATAACTGAATCAGAGCGGACCATACTTTGTGTTATCACCGTAGCTTTTCCACACCTTGCAGCCGTCCGCATCGCACCAGTGATCAAACCATCCCGATTGGCCTGCAATGGCGCGTGGAGCTTTTTCTTCAGACTTTCGCTACAGAGATGTCGCCGTTCTGTCGCCGACCGTTGCCTTTCGAACGTTCAGCACAATGGTAAGGTTGATTCACGCTAAGCAAAATGCTGAAACTTTCACTCGGTTAACTATTGGTGCGCGATGCGCGTCAGAAACGCTAACCATTCAATCAGAACAAATTGTGCCCATGAAAACGTTCGTCCTCACAACTGGTCTGTTTGCCTTCACTGTTGGATGGCCGTCACTGCCCAATGCGCAGGACATTGATCATGGCAGAATGGTTTTCCAGGCGCGATGTCGATCATGCCATGTTCTTGATGGCGAAAGAAATTTAATCGGTCCCCATCTGAAGTCTGTTCTGAACAGAAAAGCAGGTATTGTACCGGACTTTATCTATTCTTCCGCTATGCGTGAGGCCGGAGCGAATGGTTTAATCTGGGACGAGCAGACTTTGCGAGCATTTGTGAGCAGTCCAAGGGACGTGGTTCCCAATACCAAGATGAGGTTTTGGGGGCTTTGGGCATCTGAAGTTGATGATCTGATCGCCTATTTGATCGCAAGCGGATCTGAATAGGGAAGTTTCGGCGATCTGTTTGCACTGCAAGGTCTGGCCAAAAGTGGTCGGCGCATCGGGTTCTGGCTACACAGTCGCTGTTGAACTAAGACACCAGAGAGTGCCGTCTTGCTGTTACATTTGAAGCTCAATCTCGATCACGCCCCATCTGCGGGCAGTTGGGAGAGAGGGTGGAACTTGGCCGATGCCTTTACTTCACGAGTACGTGGAAGTCGCATGCGGCCCCAGTCCGCCCGCCTTTGCTCAAGTGTTGCGCTATTCCCCATGGGAAATCGTAAAAATCGGCAGATGCAGCAGCAACTTTGTTAATTAGAAGCCAAACCAACAGGTTCAACAAAGTTATCTTGTACGAGAGTAGGTAAAAAAAAGCGGCCCTCCGGCCGCTTTTCTAATCAGGTTCGGATCATCAGAGGCTATATTGCTTGCGAGCAATATCTCCGAGACCAGCCGCATCCAGCTTCTTCAAGGGTGCAAGAAAAGTAACCTGAATGACACCCGGGTCACGTCCAATCTCGATCGCTCCATTTACCGTTGCGCGATTACGCACCTCGGCAACCGTCATGTCAAGAAGGTTGGACGCTCGCTCCAAGCCATTGACGATAGCGGCATTCATGTTCTGCGCTGTTCCAATGACAGATATCGGCGCCACCTCTTCAGTTCGCTCCACGCCCCAATGTTTCGCCAGCTTGGAAGCCTTCAGCTTTTCTTCATCGGTGAATGGACGGGCCAAAGGGGGCAGGTCTTCCAGCAGCGGAAACAGTACGGGACCATCATTATTATATTTTTTTAAGACTTCGACCTGAAGCGTCACACTCCCTGCGACGTCCATCGTGTGACCAGCAATTTCTCCATCGCCCTGCGACGCGTGCATGTCACCCATATAAACGCCAGCGCCGTTAACTTTGACCGGGCAGACTAGCACCGCACCCGCACGAACAGCATCGATATCCATGTGGCCGTCTGTTTTATGTTCTAGAAGCTGTGCTGGGGTGAGCGCGTAATTGTGAGGAGCTCCGACGAGGAATGAACCGAAATCACCTGCATTGTGGGAATCGGGCATCGCGATCGACGGGGTCGTGCCGAGCTGACCCAAAAATGGCCGCATTCGAACGATGGCGCCAATAAGGTCAGAAGGAGCGTAATTCAGTATGGAATGCTGTACCGAGTTGTCCGGCAACGATGCATAATGATCTGCATTTTCGGCGATTTTTCGGGCCGCATCTTGCGGCAGCGTTACGCCTACCGACTGGGTGTCATCAAAAACAACAGTGTAGCCATGCTCCATCGTAAATGGCTTTATGGCTTCACCACATTTATTACAGCGGACAGAATCTTGTCCAACGCCTTCAATGTGTGTTTCAGGCCAAACTTCGTCACAGGTGGGGCATCGTGCGGCCACGAAGGGGTCGCCCAAGCAAAACTGGTTAGACACTGTGTCATGGCCGGAAGCTGTCGCTAACGACGTGACAGAAATGTCCCGAATACGAATAATGACGCCATCACCGACCTCGGCGCCATCAATGAAAACAGGCTTTGTCACCTCATGACCACCACGCAACCGGGGAGTTATCATTGGTCCCCAGCAACCCGGGGCGGTGTTGGCTATGATTGTGCCGCCGCTTTGCAAAGGACCAAGCATGGGCTCGTGCGGGTCCAGAACACTATTGGTGAAACCATCAACCACAATACTGCGCTTAGCGCTAGAAAAGTTGCCATCCGCCATAACAGTCTCCTTTTAGTTTTGTTCTGACTGTAGCTTTCGAAAATGTTTTTACCACCCATTTTTACGCGTTCTTACGCCGCTGGAACAAACGTCGTGGCTCAACCCTCAACAGTGTCGCAGTCTTCTACCTTCACGGGGATGCTAGATTCTCGGAAACAGGGCCGCAGACCGTATCGTAGCTTCTAAAGGAGAGCCAAATTCGTTTCGCTTAGGGCGTGGAATAATCCAATTGTAAACCGTCCGCCGGTTCAAACAAACATTGGTGTCAGGAAATGCCTAGAAACACTAAATGAAGAAATCAAACGACAGCAGAATATGAATTATTGCCCCACCGCCGATATTGAACGATCCACCCCCAGGTAAAGGCAAGCTTTTGGCCAAGTCATGAGAAGTTTCTAGCTCGAAACATTCTCATGATCGGGTATAAAATTTCCCAAAAGCCTAATGCCAAATCCCTTCAGATGTTGCGTTTAAGTGGCTGACGCAGTTCAATTCTGATCGAGAACACGCGACAAGCTAAGCGCTGTAAGAGTACAGATGGCGCCCGATATCAGGTATCCACCAATGAAAATGATACCGAGACTGCTTGCGAGACCAAGCGCGACCAAAGGCGCAAATGCCGCTCCAACGAGCCATGCAAGATCTGATGTTAAGGCGGCACCTGTGTATCGATAATACTGAGTGAAACGCGAAGAGACTGCACCGGACGACTGGCCAAATGTCAAACCCAGCACGCCAAAACCAATCAGAATGTAAGCATCTTGCCCGCGACTCCCGGCGTCAAGCAAAAACGGCGCTGAAAAGCTGAATATTGCTATGAGAATTGCACCAAACATCAGCTCTTTACGGCGCCCAATCCGGTCAGCAATGAATCCAGACAAAACGATACCGATGATACCGATTAGTGCACCGATGACTTGCACCCACAAGAAACGTTCAACTGGCTGGGCGCCAGAAAGAAGAACCCAACTCAGCGGAAAGATTGTGACGAGATGGAACATTGCAAAACTGGCCAGCGGCACAAAAGCGCCGAGCACCACATCAATACTATGCTTGCTAAGCATCTCGAAGACAGGGCGTGCCTGTAGCTCTTGCGATTCCATCGCCGCACCGAACTCATTACTAGCAACAATGCGAAGTCGCGCAAATAGCGCAACCACGTTGATTGCAAATGCTACAAAGAACGGATAACGCCATCCCCACGCCAGAAAATCAGCTTCACTGAGATTGTGCACGAAGTAGGCAAAGAGAATACTCGCAAGAGCAAACCCGATAGGTGCTCCAAGCTGAGGTATCATCGCATACCAACCGCGTCGATTGGGCGGAGAACTCAGGCTTAGCAGTGAAGCGAGGCCGTCCCACGCCCCCCCAAGCGCAAAACCTTGACCGAGTCTAAAGAGGGCAAGTAATGCGACCGCCCAGTATCCGATCGTTTCGAAGCCTGGAAGAAAAGCAATCGAAGCCGTTGAACCGCCCAAGATGAGTAGAGCAAGGGTGAGCTTTGTCCCTCGTCCGTATTCTCGATCGATCCACATAAAGACGAAAGACCCGATTGGCCGGGCGATAAATGCCAGTGAAAAGATGGCAAAAGACATCAAGGTCGCTGTCACCGCGTCAGGCGCGAAGGGAAAAATCAGTTTGGGAAAAACGAGGACTGAGCCAAGTCCGTAAACGAAGAAATCGAAAAATTCCGACGTACGTCCTATGACGACGCCAATGGCGACGTTTCCTGGTGACAGGGGCTTGCCGTCCCGATGGATACGGCGCGCGTCTCTTTCGAGACCGGAAGAGGAAGGCGTAGCGGACGAACTCATGAAACTCTCCGATGGAAATGGATCATGTGCTTTAGGATGTCGCACAACCCAACGATATCAAGAAGCAGGTCCGAAAAAAAGTGCTTTGAGCACAATGAAAGCTGGTTTGCCGACGAATTTGAAAAAATGGCGAATTTTAGGGCTTTCCGATTTGCAATTGTGCCTTATCATTGATGAGGCAACGGAATGTAGGTCAGGTACGACATGCACGCATTCTCGAGTTTATTGAAGAAGTCGATCGTGAGCCTGATCATTCTTTCAGCGCTCGCAGGGTGCAATATGGTCGTCATGTCACCTTCGGGCGACATTGCAGCTCAACAGCGTGATCTCATCGTTATATCGACGATATTGATGTTGATCATTATCGTACCGGTCATATTCCTCACCTTTTTCTTTGCTTGGCGCTATCGTGAGTCCAATCGGTCCGCCCATTATGATCCCGAATGGCACCATTCAACAGCTCTTGAAGTCGTGATTTGGACCGCGCCACTGCTGATTATTATAGCGCTAGGCGCGATCACGTGGGTGAACACACACAAACTTGATCCCTATCGGTCTCTTGACAGAATAGATAGCGGACGCGCTGTGGCGGCGGGAACCAAACCTCTAACCATCGAGGTTGTGGCACTCGACTGGAAATGGCTATTCTTCTATCCCGATTACGGCATTGCTACTGTCAACGAGCTGGCAGCTCCGGTCGACATGCCCATCGAGTTCAAGATTACCGCTTCATCGGTAATGAATTCGTTTTATATTCCCGCACTTGCTGGCATGATTTACGCGATGCCTGGAATGCAGACGCGGTTAAACGCTGTCATCAATCGGCCCGGTGAGTACGAGGGTATTTCCTCAAATTTCAGCGGAGAAGGTTTTTCCCATATGCGTTTCGTCTTCCATGGCGTTGATGCTGAGGGTTTCGAAAGCTGGATAAATCGCGTGAAGCAACATGGTACGCCGCTAAATCGGGACACGTATCTTAAGCTGGAAAAGCCGAGCAGTCGTGAACCTGTCCGTTACTTCGGGGCCGTAGAAAATGGCCTGTTTGAAGCCGTTCTCAACATGTGTGTGCGCCCCGGACAGATGTGCATGAGCGAAATGATGCATATCGACAAAATGGGCGGGGGTGGTCTTGAGAGTCGCCAGAACAAGGCTCGGCTCGAACACGACAATCGTCATACCACAGACGTGACGCCGGTTGACGCAACGGATGTTCAGACATCACCCGGTTCTATGCAGGATCAGGGTCATGACATGCATACCACGCCTTAGAAGCCTTGCGGTTAAGGTTAATTGCTGGGAAGTTCAGGCTCGTTAAAACAATTAGGTTCTCAAATTTGGGGAGCCGGGATCTGATAACGGTAACTTCGGGAATGTTCTATCATGATCGGCGGTAACAGTCCTACGAGTACGATATTCGGGCGCCTTTCACTTGAGGCTATCCCTTATCATGAGCCTATTCTCCTACTGACCTTTGTTGTGGTCGCAATTGGCGGGTTAGCAATCGTGAGCCTGATTACATATTTCAGGCTGTGGAGCTATTTGTGGAACGAGTGGCTTACAAGTGTGGACCACAAAAAAATTGGCATAATGTACGTTATTCTGGCGCTGGTCATGTTGCTGCGTGGGTTTGCTGATGCCGTCATGATGCGAATACAGCAAGCAATCGCCTTTAACGGATACGAAGGCTATCTCCCCCCTCATCATTATGATCAAATCTTCACGGCCCACGGCGTGATTATGATTTTTTTCATGGCCATGCCATTTGTGACCGGACTCATGAATTACGTTGTTCCGCTTCAGATCGGTGCCCGTGACGTCTCCTTTCCTTTCCTCAACAATTTCTCATTCTGGATGACGACGGGTGGAGCCGTTATCATCATGATGTCGCTTTTTGTCGGCGAATTCGCACGCACAGGATGGCTCGCCTATCCGCCTCTCTCAGGCATTGATTACAGTCCGGATGTCGGGGTCGACTACTATATATGGGGACTACAAGTGGCTGGCGTGGGAACAACGCTGTCCGGGATCAATCTAATCGCCACAATAGTGAAGATGCGTGCACCTGGCATGTCCTTTATGAAAATGCCGATATTTACCTGGACATCGCTATGCACCAACATCTTGATTGTTGCGACGTTCCCCATTTTGACCGCTACGCTGGCATTGCTATCCCTGGATCGTTATGTGGGAACGAATTTCTTCACAAATGACCTTGGTGGCAATCCGATGATGTATATCAATCTCATCTGGATCTGGGGCCATCCGGAAGTCTACATCCTGGTACTGCCCGCTTTTGGCATTTTCTCCGAAGTCGTTGCGACCTTCTGCGGCAAGCGCTTGTTTGGCTACGCTTCAATGGTCTATGCGACATGCGTTATCATGATCCTCTCTTATCTCGTTTGGCTCCATCACTTCTTCACGATGGGCTCGGGCGCATCCGTTAACGCGTTTTTCGGTATCACAACGATGATCATTTCCATCCCGACAGGGGCGAAAATGTTCAACTGGCTATTTACAATGTACCGCGGTCGAATTCGCTTTGAGGTTCCGATGTTATGGACAATCGGCTTCATGTTCACCTTCGTTATCGGTGGCATGACGGGTGTCATGCTAGCCATCCCGCCGGCGGATTTCGTGCTTCACAACTCGCTCTTTCTTATAGCCCATTTTCACAATGTAATTATTGGCGGCGTCGTTTTTGGTCTGATGGCAGGTCTGGTGTATTGGTGGCCAAAGGCTTTTGGCTACAAACTAGACCCGTTCTGGGGAAAAATGAGCTTCTGGTTCTGGCAAATCGGTTTCTTCGTCGCCTTTATGCCGCTCTACGTTCTAGGCCTGAAAGGCGTGACCCGCCGTGTCAGTCAGTTCGAAGATGGGTCACTGCAAATTTGGTTTGTTATCGCGGCACTCGGTGTCGGGTTGATCGCACTTGGAATCGCATCTTTTCTGATTCAACTCGTTGTCAGTTACCTCAAACGTGATCAACTCCGCGACTTTACCGGCGACCCATGGGGAGGGCGAACACTAGAATGGTCCACATCGTCGCCTCCACCCGACTATAACTTCGCCTTTACCCCAGTCGTTCACGATCATGACAGTTGGTACGACATGAAAAATCGCGGCTATGAACGTCCCCTTACCGGATTTCGTTCAATACACATGCCCCGAAACACCGGAGCAGGCGTGGTGCTCGCCGCCATAAGCGTGGTGCTCGCCTTTGCGCTGATTTGGTACATCTGGTGGTTGGCCGCGGTTTCGTTAGTTGCTTTGGTGGTCGCTGCAATCGGCCATACTTTCAATTATCATCGCGACTTCTATATTGCTGCCGAAACAGTAGCTGAAACGGAAGCCGCCCGTTCAAACCTTCTCGCAGGGTAAGGCTATAACAATGACAGACACTTATCTGCCCGAAGACGAGAAGCCGCAATTCTATC
Source organism: Brucella sp. NBRC 12950 (assembly GCF_030268145.1). Classification (NCBI taxonomy): domain Bacteria; kingdom Pseudomonadati; phylum Pseudomonadota; class Alphaproteobacteria; order Hyphomicrobiales; family Brucellaceae; genus Brucella; species Brucella sp. NBRC 12950. Next base: position 4,027 of record NZ_BSQC01000024.1, on the reverse strand, counting down.
TGACCGAAGATCATCATCCGGAAAACAGCACATTGCTGGGTTTCTGGCTCTATTTAATGAGCGATTGCCTGATTTTTGCAGTCCTCTTTGCCACTTACGGTGTGCTCGGGCGAAATTATGCAGCCGGACCTTCGCCCGCGGATCTTTTCGATCTTAATCTCGTTGCGCTAAACACGGCAATGCTGCTTCTTTCGTCAATTACCTACGGCTTTGCCATGCTTAAGATGCAGCGCGATGAAAAAGCAGGAACGCTCTTCTGGTTGGCGATCACCGGGGTTTTCGGCGCTTTATTCCTTGCTATTGAAATCTATGAATTTAGCCACCTCATCAGTGAAGGTGCCGGACCTGGTCGTTCGGCATTTCTTTCATCGTTTTTCACGTTGGTCGGAACACATGGGCTCCATGTGACTTTCGGCATTATCTGGCTGATTACCCTGATGGCACAGGTGCAGCGCCGCGGGCTCATAGTAGAAAATCGCAGACGTCTTATGTGCCTTTCCATGTTCTGGCACTTCCTCGACGTCATTTGGATTGGAGTGTTCTCCTTTGTTTATCTCGTAGGAGTAGTAGGATGAGCGTTCGAAGTCAGCCGCACAATACACCGTCAGGAGACCACGACTCGTCAGGTTTGCATGAAGTGCATTCAACCTTCAGCGGCTACATGACCGGGTTTGTGCTTTCAGTCATTTTGACTGCCATCCCATTCTGGCTCGTTATTGGTGATGTATTCACCAGCAAACAACTCACTGTAATATTGGTGATGGGGATTGGTGCTGTCCAGATTGTTGTCCATATGGTCTATTTTCTGCATATGAGCCCACGATCTGAAGGTGGTTGGACAATGATGGCATTGATCTTCACCCTGATCATTGTAGGAATCGCGCTTGCCGGATCGCTGTGGGTTATGCACCATCTCAACGAGAACATGATGCCGGTCACGCACGACATGATGAAAAACATGCCTTAGCAACTGGCCGATCGGTCAATAAAGGAGGGTTTCATATTGAATTGAGAGCAACATTGTTTCAGGTTCGCTCATCTGGAGGCAATGATTCAAATATCCGTTGATTTAAAGAAGGATCAAAGGGATCTCTCGCCAAAAAGCACCGTGAGAAATCCCCTTCTAGCCGATAGCACAAATATTGCAACGACCGTGGACCTGTCAAAGGACTGCCAAACAATTTGCCCGCAATTAAGCCGTACGAAGTTTGACAGTTACACCGCGCTGACGAAAGTAAGCCTGCAGCAGCTTCCGCCCCGAGCGATTGTTATGAGCGAGCTTCTCCGGGTCCAGCTCGACTTCTTTTAGGCCAGCCTGCGCCAAAGCCGATTTTAGAGTGGCGATATGCAGATCGATGTCAGCATTGTCGTTCTGAAGAGATTCGTAGACGTTGTTGATTGCGTCTTCCACGTTAGTCCCGCTCACGGCTTTACTCCTGATGTTGTATGGAGGGCGGTTAGCACATGTATTAACAATTCGCCATCCTGCGTGAGTTCGTGATGGCCAATCACTGAAAAGCATCGTCAATCTCAAGGTGTTTTTGTATAATGTGACCAGCCTCAGAGAACCAACCTGCGTCAGAGTTGAGGCAATGCGCTTGAATGCAGCCGTGCTTCTTCTCTCAACCACTGCGCAAAAGCAGTTGCGTTCATACTCAGTGTCTTCAATCGGATCTGCAACCAAACACCGTGATCGCGTAGTAGTCGCTTTTCGCTCAGCAATATTAAACGACCTGCTTTAAGTTCACCCGAAGCCAGGAATTCGCTCACCAGGGCGATACCAAGACCCTCGGTCGCAGCACGAAGTATCGCCGATGTCTCTCGAAGGCGCAGACTCACAGCGGTGTCGGAAGAGGCAAAGGTTGGCTCGTCAGCAAACCATCTGCTCCAGTCGGTACCAAAAGTTCCGATTTTCGGGATATTGCCGAAAGAGGCACCGGCGTTGATTGCCTCTTGAGCAATTCGAGGAGACGCAACCATCACCTGGCGATCTCTCCACAACAGCTCGGCATCGAAAGGGGGAGCTGCGACCGGCGCAGTTACAATCGCGATATCTGCGGTCGCGTAGCCTTCCCCCCGGTCCGTTCCAACGACCTCCAGACTGATATTTGGATGCAATTTCCGGAAATCTGAAAGTCGCGGTAGCAGCCAGTAATTTAAATGGGATCGAGCACAGGCGACCATGAGCGGCGTTTCTTCTGTTGCCACCGCGTTTGTGGCCTCAAGAAGCTCATCAAGCAATGATCCTAGTCTGCTTCCGAACCGTCTAGCCTCCGGCGTCAGTTGGACCATCCCGCCAACGCGATCAAAAAGCCTTCGGCCAACTTGTTGTTCGAGCTGCCGAACGGCCTGACTTATCGCAGATTGAGTGACGTGTAATTCCGCAGCAGCAGCCGTAAAGCTGCCAAGTCGCGCTGTGGCTTCAAAAGCTCGGAGGGAAGGAAGGGGAGGAATATGTCTCTGGCGCATTGCTATTAGTAACACTAATGGATGGGATAAGAAAATCCCATTCGACGGCGCAGGCACTCTATAATACTAATGCGCGTACCACGATGTTCAACACAACAATCTGCGCTTCTGGGTCAAGATGGAAATGACTGATCGCATGATCCTGGATTGTCCTCACCTTATGCCGACAATCTCGCATGCTCTATTGAAGAAAGAAACGAGAAGGGTTCAAAATGGAACGACCGATCATTCAACTAGGTTGCGACTTTTCGGATCGCTTCAAGGAAATGCTTTCCAGGGAGTACGTGGTTGTGCCTCCAGCGGAGGCGGGCCTTTTAGAAGAATCTAGGTTGGACCCGGTTCAGGCACTGGTCACCAAGGCAGGGGCAAAGGGCAATCAAAGCATCATCGATGCTTCACCCACAATAGGCCTGGTAGCGTTCTTTGGAACGGGCTTTGAAGGGATCGATCTGGCCCGCGCATCCGAACGGAAAATTACTGTCACGCATAGTCCCGGAGCCAATGCGGCAAGTGTCGCTGATTTCGCTATGGGGTTAATTCTGGCGTCCAGGCGGCAGATACTCGCGGCCGATAGCTGGGTGCGCAAAGGAAATTGGGCAGGGAACAGTGTTGTAAGCATGCCGGCTGTTGCAGGCATGGGAAGTTCTCGCATCGGAATATTCGGGTTAGGTGCCATCGGCAGTTTGGTTGCTGCGCGTGCTGTCGCTTTCGGCGCAGAAATAGGCTATTGCAGTCGTACTCAAAAGCCTGGGAATACGTATAGTTATTTCGACGACCTTCAGAGTTTGGCGGATTGGGCAGATATTCTTGTTGTCGCCGCGCGTGCTGATGCTGGCAATCGCCACATCGTCGCCAGCCACATTCTCGCGCGTCTTGGTTCGCAAGGGCATGTCATCAATATCGCAAGAGGCTCGTTGATCGATCAGGATGCGCTTTGTGATGCTCTTGAAAGGAATGTCATTGCAGGTGCCGCACTCGACGTCTTCGAAAATGAACCTTATTTGCACGAAAGGCTATTGAGCGCGCCCAATCTTATTGTTTCCCCGCACATCGCTTGCGCTACAGTTGAAGCAAGGGTTGCACAGGAACACATGGTAATGTCGAATATTGCAGCATTTTTTGCCGGGAACGCTGTGCCGAACCCAGTGCGGCCCTAGTACGCCTTCTCTGCCGCCCAAAACCCGTACAACCCTAATGGGCGAGATGTCGGTAGAGGGCCAACTAGAGCCGTCACCGGGCTCACGGCATCCAATGTCGTGATCGCGGTGACGGCGGATGATAGAATGAATGAAAACGGTATCGACGCGGTCGGAAGAGCCCTCGGCCAGAATCGAATGGCGTGGCTGCTTAATGTTTGGTAAAGTTGCCTGGTTTTGTCTGTGGAAAGAAACTTTGTATTTTTTTATGAATGAACGTTGACAGATTTGTTGAGTGGGGTCTATATGGCGCTCACCGAGGGCGGCGATCGTCGCAAGCGACAGAATGCTTCGTCCTTGGAGTTGAGTTAAGCGATTAAGATTTAGGTTTTGATTGTTTGGTTTGGCGGCGTTGGCGGGGT